>JBFLXB010000010.1 GCA_040757335.1 Nitrospirota bacterium
CTATCAGGCGCTCACCGACCTCTCCGCGGATTTTTCCCAGTCCACCACAGTCCCGGGGTTCGCCACCACGCTGCAATCCAAGGGCAAGTTGTACCTGGCCAAGGGCAAGATGCGGTGGGACTACACGGAGCCGAGCAACCAACAGATCTACGTCAACGACCGGCGGATCCAGTACTACATCCCGGCCCACAAACAGGTCATCGTGAGCACGCTGGCGCCGGAGAACGACGACCAGATTCCGCTGCACCTGTTGATGACCTTGGAGCGGTTGGACCAAGACTTCGCCGTAGCCTGGGAAGACCCGGCGTCCCCGCGCCGCGAGGGAGAGTATCGATTGCGGCTCGTGCCCAAACAGCCGGCGGCGGAGCTGGAGTACGTGACGGTGGGCGTGGACGTGGAGCGCCGGGTGGTCACCTCGGTGGCGCTGTATCCGAAGAACGGCAACGTCTCCTCGTTCGTGTTTTCCAAGCTCGCGGTCAACCCGCGACTTGACGCATCATTGTTCTCATTTACAGTGCCTTCGGGTATTGAAGTGGTCGAGACCCCGACGCTCCGGTAGGGGAGCCTGTCCATGAGCGGTCATCTGCGGCGTTGCCGCTGCGCTTGCTTCGCCAAGCGAGAGGAACGGACCATTGCCAGCGCGAGAAATCCGCGCGAAGCGCTTTCCGCTCCTCACGTACGCACACAGTACGCTCCGGTGCGGTGCTCGCGTCGCCTTGCGACCCACCTTGGGGCATGGCAATGTCGGGAGTCCCCGAAGGGGGCATCTGGCTGTTCCTGAACAGGCTCCGACGGGCCGGCGTCGGGGAAGACCGCAAAAGGCACTCCGTAATGATGATTAATGTGCGCCACCTCCGGCGCATCTTTCAAACCAAGAAAGGACCGGTCACGGCCGTGGACGACGTGTCGTTCGCCGTGGAACGGGGCGAGATATTCGGCTTCTTGGGCCCAAACGGCGCCGGAAAGACGACCACCATCGGGATGTTGTGCACGTTGCTGCGCCCGACCTCGGGCACCGCGATTCTCAACGGGTACGACATCGTGACGCAGCCGCACTTCGTGCGCAAATCGATCGGGTTGGTCTTCCAGGATCCCAGTCTCGACGAACGGCTGACCGCCAGAGAGAATCTGGAGTTTCACGCCCGGCTGTACAGCGTCCCGCTCGACGTGGCGCGCGCCCGGATCGACCGGATGTTGGAGATGGTCGAATTGGTGAGTCGGCAGGACGATCTGGTCAAAAACTTCTCCGGAGGGATGAAGCGACGCCTCGAGATCGCGCGGGGCCTGATCCATCACCCCCGTATCCTGTTTTTGGACGAGCCGACCCTGGGACTGGACCCTCAAACCCGTTGCCTCATCTGGGACTATATCCATGAGCTGCAGGAGACGGAGGAAATTACGATCTTTCTGACGACCCATTATATGGAGGAGGCCGAGCACTGCCGCCGGATCGCCATCATCGACTACGGCACGCTCGTGGCGCTCGACACGCCGTTGGGGTTGAAGAAGACCGCGGGAGGCGACCGCATCGCGGTGACCACGCATCAGATCGACCAGGCCATGGCGTACCTGGCCGCGCGCGGGTTGTCGCCGGTCAAAGTCCGGGAGCGCGAGCTGTCGTTCGAGGTCCCAAACGGCGAGGAATTCCTCCCCGCGTTCGTCCGGCAGGCGCCGTTCGACGTCACCAGCGTGAACCTCACGCGGCCGACGCTGGAAGACGTGTTCCTTCGAAAAACCGGGCGGCACCTTCGGAGCGAAGGCGACGGTGCTCGGAGGGACTCGTGAGCGCGACCCCGTCGACGGGGCGTCTCCGACCGGCGCCGGTGTTCGGCGCCACCTCCAGTCGGTGGGCGGACGACCTCACCGGGATTTACACGATCTGGCTCCGAGAAGTGCGGAAGTTCTGGCGGGACAAACCCCGCATCATCGGCGCCACGGTACAGCCCGCGTTGTTCCTGCTGTTGCTCGGGACCGGGATCGGCCAGGGCATTCCCCACGCGTTCGGAGTCGAGACCTCCTCCCGGGAATTCGCGCCGGGCGTGCCGGACTACTTGACCTTCATCTACCCGGGCATCATCGCGATGACCCTGCTGTTTACATCGGTGTTTTCGGCCATCTCGATCATCTGGGACCGGGAGATCGGGTTTTTGAAGGAGGTGATGGTTGCGCCGATCTCGCGGGCCGCAGTGTCCGTGGGCAAGACCTTGGGCGGCAGCACCGTGGCGATGCTCCAAGGGTGCTTGATGCTTTTGTTCGCGCCCTTTCTGGACGTCCACTTTTCGTGGGCCGCGGCCGCGGCGCTGCTCCCTCTGCTCCTGTACATCTCGTTTTCCCTCACCGCGATGGGGATCGCGGCGGCCTCCCGCATGCGGTCGATGCAGGGGTTCACCGTGATCATGAACTTTCTGACGCTGCCGATGTTTTTTCTCTCCGGCGCCATGTTCCCGGTGGACGGTCTGCCGCGCTGGATGACGGTGCTCGTCACGCTCAACCCTCTCACCTACGGGGTGGACGCGCTGAGGTCGGTGGTCATCGGTTTTCACCGCTACGGCGTTCTTCAGGATTTGGTGGTGATGGGGGTATTCGGGGTGGCGATGCTGGCGCTCGCGGTGAGGGGGTTTGAATCTCGTGACTGACGACCAACGACCGCGCGGCGGGGCGCGGCGACGCGATACCACGCCCGGGTCGGGTTTCCAACGCACGCTGGCCTCCGCGTTGTTGGTGGCGGGCCTCGCGCCGCCGACGATCGCGTTCGCCGCGTGGCTCACGGCATCCCAGGAGTGGATGGCGTGGAGCGCCGGCGCCGCCATCGCGCTGTACGCGGCGTTGGCCGGGGCGGTGGCGTGGCTCGCCGTCGCGCTGTCTCGCCGGTTGGCCGGACCGGTGGCGGGGCTGCGGGAGGGCATGCGCCGGATCGGCGACGGGGATCTTGATCACCGGCTGGATATCGCGGCCGACGACCTCGCGCAACTCGCCTCGGCGTTCAACGCCATGGCGGGGCGGTTGGCGGAGTCCTGGCGTACCCTCGAGCAGACCGTGGCCGACCGGACGCTGGCTCTGACCGCCGTGCATACCGTGGCGGTCACCGCGAACCGCTCGTTGGATCCGGACGAGATCCTGGGGAGCGTGCTGGACCGCTTGCCCGTCGTCCTCAACCTCGAAGCCGCGTTTATCCGGCTGCTGGACGAGCAGGGGCTCAGGCTGCGCGCCCAGCGCGGCGTGCCCGCCGAGGTGCTGGAGGCGGCGGCCGTCTGCCCCATCGGCGAGGGGTTGTCGGGCCGTGTGGCGGCGCACGGGGCGCCCTTGGTGGCCGATGCGCAGTTCGAGGGGTTGGGCGAGTCCGGCGAGGCGGCGCTGTTTCGTGAAGGCTTCCGGTCGGCCGCGTGCGTGCCCATCACGGCCAAGGACCACGTGGTCGGCACCCTGGCCGTGGCCAGTCGCTACCCCCGCACGTTCACCCCGCAGGATCTCCAATTGCTCACGTCCATCGGCAACCAGATCGGCACGGCGCTGGAGAACGCGGGTTTGTACGAGCGCGCGTGCGCCATGGCCAAGGAGTCCGAAGCACTCAATCGGCTCAAGACCGAGTTCCTTTCCAACGTAGGACACGAACTGCGGATTCCGCTGACCGCGATCATCGGATTCGCGGAACTGCTGCTCGAACGCATCCCGGGCGATTTGAACGGAGAGCAGGAGCGCTACGTGCGCACCATGCTTGACAGCGGGCGCGAATTGCTCGGCATGATCAACAACCTGCTGGACCTCTCCAAGATCAAAGCGGGGAAGACGCCCTGGCGCGCGGCGGACTTTGACCTCCGACCGCTGCTCGAGGCGGTGGCCGACACGGTGCGGCCACTGATCGCCAAGAAACACCTTCACCTCGCCGTGGACGTGGAAGCCGACGAGGGGCCGGTGGTGGCGTTCGCGGACGAGGGGTTGGTCAAACAAGTCCTCCTGAATCTGCTGTCCAACGCCGTGAAGTTCACGCCCGCCGGCGGCACGGTCAGCGTGCGCGCGCGGGCCGCGTCCGATGCGCCAGAGGCGGTGGAGGTGCGCGTCGAAGACACGGGCATCGGCATCCCGCCGGGCGATCTGGAACGCATTTTTTACGAGTTTCACCAGGTGGACGGCAGCCCGACGCGGGATCACCCCGGAACCGGGCTCGGGTTGGCCATCACCAAGCGGCTCGTCGAGCTGCAGGGCGGGCGGATCTGGGCGGAGAGCCGCCTGGGGGAGGGCAGCCGCTTTACCGTGCGGTTGCCGCTGGGGCGGATGCCGGAAACGCCGCAGCCTGTTCCGGCCCGGCAGCCCAGCATCATGGAGTCGGTGATGGAGTCGTTGGTCGCCACCGCGGCCGCCCGGACCATCGATGCGCGGCGTACCCCCAAGTTCGTGACCGCGTCGCCGCGCATCGCAGCGCGGCTGCGCCAAAGCCTGGAACCGGAAGGCTACGAAGTGGAAGCCATGACATCGGATGGCCTGGCCACGTTGCGGGCGCGGCCGGCCAGGCCGTTTGCGGTGGTGATCGACGCGCGGGAGGAGGTCGCGGCGCGCGCGTCGTTGGGCGCCTTGCGGGCCGCGCCGGACGTGCCGGCGGTGTTGTTGGGCGTGTCCGACGACGGCATCCGCGCGTGTGCCGTGGCCGTGGTCGGCGTCGTGCCGTCACCCGTGACGCCGGAATCCCTGCGGGCGGTGCTCCGCGCGTGCGGGGTCTTGGGCGCGGTCAGGCGGCGGTCGATTACCGTGCTGGTGGTCACCGACGCCAACGCGGGCGTAGCCCTTCGGCAGGCGCTCAGGGCGGACGGGGTGGCGGTTCAGCGAGCGGACCCGGACGAAGCCGTGAACATGACGAGCGAACTCGCGCCGGACCTGCTCCTGCTCGATGTGGGGTGCGCCGACCCGTTTGCGCTCGCGCAGCGCCTCGCGTCGCACGCCGCCGCGCGGGCGGTGCCTCTGGCGCTCGCGGTTCCGGATCACGCCGAGACCGGGGCGTGGGCCCGCCTGGCCACGCAGGCCCGTCTGGCCTCGGCCGGCGGCGAATTGTTCCGGGACGAGTTGGTGGGCGCGTGCTACCGGTTGGAGCGCGCGTTGCCGGAGCGCGCGGGCCTGGTCGATCACGCCACGCGGTTGTACACCGGACGCTACCTTCATCACTGTCTGGTGGAAGAGGTGGAACGGGCCTGGCGGCTCCACCGGCCGTTCTCGGTCGTCTTGTTCGAGCCCGACGCGGCGGCGCGGGCCGAAGCAGGCGACGGGGGCAGAACCGAGCGGCTGTTGCGGGAGCTGGCCGACGTTCTGCGTCGGCACACCCGCTCCGTCAACCCCATCTGCCGATACGGACCCGCCACGTTTGCGGTGCTGCTCGCGGAAACCTCGAAGGAGAGCGCCCAGTTCGTGGCGGAGAAGCTGCGGCGCCTGATCACCGAATCGACGTTCGCGGTGCGAGGGCTCGAAACCGGCGGAGCCGGTGGAAACGCGGGCTTTTCCGTGACCGTGAGCGGCGGGGTGGCGACGTTTTTCACGGACGGCGAGACCGCGGAAGACGTGTTGACCTCGGCCCGTCGCGCGCTCAGACGCGCCAAGCAGGGCGGGGGTAACCGGGTCGAAGCCGCCGAACGCGCGGCTCGGGGAGCCAACCGGCAGACCGACGCGCGGGCAGCGGGGGAGCCTGAGAGTTAAGCGACGAGGCAAGCCCAAGGAGGTGCTCTGATGGCTGATCAGAATTCATTCGACGTGGTCTCCGAGGTCAACGTCCAGGAAGTCAAAAACGCGCTGGATCAGACCATGAAGGAGATCACCCAGCGCTTCGATTTCAAAGGCAGCAAGAGCAAGGTGACGCTGGAGGAGAACGAAACCGCGCTGGTGCTGATCTCGGACGACGAGGCCAAGCTGAAAAGTGTGACCGACATTCTCCAGAACAAATTGGTCAAACGCGGGGTGTCCCTCAAAGCGCTCGACTACGGCAAAGTCGATCAGGCGCTGGCTGGCACCGTGCGCCAGCGCGTCGCCATCACGCAAGGCATTCCGTCCGAAAAAGCCAAAGACATCAGCAAAGCCATCCGCGACGCGAAATTCAAAGTCCAAGCCCAAATCCAGGGCGACCAGCTCCGCGTCACCAGCAAGAGCCGCGACGAACTGCAGTCGGTCATCGCGTTCCTAAAGGGGAAAGACTTCGGGATTCCGCTGCAGTTCACGAACTACCGGTGACGACGAGTCAGCTGCCTCGACGAAAACGGGACCTCACCTGCGATTTGCCGGGAAGCTGTTCCGGTGCAGGATGCCATCGCCGGAAGGGATGCGTATAACGATTTAGTCGATGACCTAAATTTAGTCGATCGACTAAATTTTAGATGCCAGCTCTATTTTTTGATGAGCAGTTTCTGTCGCGACTTACCCCGGTTGGCGAGGAATCGTTGTTGACTTCGAGTTCGATTCGTTCTATTCCTGGACCGAGCGCAAGCTAACATCTAAAACGAGCGGCTAAAGCCCACCTAATTTGCTGAGATGCAAGCACAACTGACATTGTTTGAGGAGTCTGCCGAATACTCGGTGGATCTCAAAACATCGAGATCCGGCACTTTTGTTGACAACCTGTCCCTGCCGGTTCACCGGTGGTTCCGATATTCGGCTGGTTTTGCGGCGCAGTGGGTCGAGCAAGTTCTGGCAGACTGGGGGATTAAGACTGGAGGCGTGGTCCTCGATCCATTCGTAGGCTCCGGCACGGTTCCGGTGGTGTGCGATACGCTCGGAATCGAGAGCGTGGGAATAGAAGCTCATCCTATTGTCGCCCGCATTTGCAGGACAAAGTTGTTGTGGACTACACCCGTTGATCGTGTCGCCAAATTTGCTGAGGAAGTTTTGAACCGGGGGTGTGGCCTGAAGCACAAGGCGTCCGATTACGCGCCCTTAATACAGCGCAGTTTCGATGAAAACGCGCTTGCGGTCCTGACTGGCTTGAAAGAATCGTGGTCAGCACTGCAGGACAAATCACCTGAATCCGAACTCGTCTGGCTTGCGCTGACGGCAATTCTACGGCCGACGTCAAAAGCGGGGACCGCACAATGGCAGTACATCCTCCCCAATAAGACCAAGAGCAAGGTTCTAGCACCTTTGGTCGCATTTCAGCAGCAAATCGAGATGATGAAGTCTGACATGCGATGGATGCAACGCCGTGTGATTGAATCCAAAGCACAAGTTATCGCCGGAGATGCCCGGAATCTGTCCCAATCAATCAATCAAGAAGTGGATGCCGTCATCACGTCTCCGCCTTACGCGAACAACTACGATTACGCCGACGCCTTGCGGTTTGAAATGACCTTCTGGGGAGAGGTCAGCGGCTGGGGCGACATCCATGAAGCCGTACGCAAGCACCTTATCGTCTCATCGTCTCAGCACTCGTCACGTGAGCGGTTGAAACCCGAAGCCCTATTGGCAACCGAGGAGGTCAAGCCAATCAGAGACGAACTCGCAAAAGTGGTTCGGCGGCTTTCCACAGTTCGAGAAAACTACGGGGGGAAAAAGCACTACCACACGATGATCGCGGCCTATTGTCGCGACATCAGCCTCGTACTGCGCCAGTTGCGGCAAGTCTGCAAGCCAGGAGCCCGCATGTGTTGGGTCATTGGCGACTCAGCTCCGTATGGTGTCTACTGCCCCGTCGAAGCATGGATTGGCGAACTGGCCCTAGATGCAGGGTTTAAGCGTTATCAATTCGAGAAGCTCCGAGATCGAAATATCAAGTGGAAGAACCGAAAACACCGTGTTCCACTGAAAGAAGGATTGCTTTGGATCGAGGCGTGACGCGTGGCTGAATCGCTTGCACACACGTTCGGCCAGATCGTCGGAAACGTCCTCGAAGAGGCGATTGAACCTCACCTGCGGAAATTCGCTCTTGAACACGGTTTGTATTTGGACAAGAAAGGCCCGCGCAAGGCCAGAGACGGGAAGAAGGTTACGTGGACCGATCTCTATGGCAATGCCCACGACCTGGACTTTGTCCTCGAACGTGGGGGGACGGATGGGAGCAGGGGTGCACCGGTGGCGTTCATCGAGACGGCGTGGCGCCGATATACGAAGCACTCGCGGAACAAAGCACAGGAGATTCAGGGTGCAATACAAGTCCTGGCCTTGACGCACAAATATAGTTGTCCGTTTACTGGCGCCATTCTTGCTGGCGTTTTCACCGAGGGGGCGCTGACGCAACTGAAGTCGCTTGGTTTCCAAGTCCTGTTCTTTCCATACCGCTCCATCGTCGAGGCTTTCCAAACGGTGGGTGTTGACGCAAATTTTGATGAGGATACTCGGGAGAGGGAGTTCCGTAAGAAGATCAGCCGCTGGAAAAACCTGAGTAAGAAGGCAAAACGAGGCGTCGCAGAGCATCTCGTCACGAAGCACGAGAGGGACATCGCTAATTTCTTGGGTGTACTTGAGAAGACCGTGACGCGGCGAATCGACAAAGTCATTGTCATCCCTTTGCACGGTCGCGAAACAGAATGTTCATCCATCACAGAGGCCATCGAATTCCTGGCATCCTACGAATCCGCATCCGTGCAGGGCCCTGTCTTCAAATACGAAGTTCACATTCGCTACAACAACGGCGACAAGGTCATGGCCGAATTTACAGAAAAAACCGCGGCGATGGATTTCCTCAAGAAATATTGAAGATCCCTTACCGTATTGATGATGGATGTTGAGACGCATCGAAGATATCGAACCCGAACTGGCCCATATGACCACAAATGCAATCGATATGGTTTGCAGCGTCATCGATTCTAGGCCGGAGCACACTCTCTTGGCTCGTCAGGCAGAATGGCACATCTGCGGTATCCACTATCATTGCGAGAGATTCTACGAACAATACCGTCGTTTCGTGGAAGAGGCGGCTGCGAGGGTAGCTACAGGTGCCGAGGCGGTCGTGATGTATTCGCCCGACTCACAGAGAATGTTTTTCGAGTTTTATGCACTCGTAGTGCTCGCTCGTATTGTCCTGGACAACTTGCGGCACTATGTTGCCCCGGCCTTTACGACCAGGTTCGGCGAGATTCCGAAGTCCGTGACCGCGGTGTTAAAGGGCGAGACTAACTGTCCTCTGTATGAAGAGATTCGGGGCAACGCTCTCCTCGCATACTTGATTGATCTGAGGGATTGTCTTGTGCATTACCACTCATTTGCCGTAAGCGACAATGTGCTTCTGATTCAGGAAGGTGCCACTACCCCAGGGGCTATGGACAGGCACTCTTTCTTCGCCGGGATGGCTCGTGCGTTCTTCAGGCGTGTGAATAACTGTGGGGCTTCCGTCAATGTCTATCTGCCGGACAAGATATTTGAAACCCATTCCGGTCACAGGAGGCTGGCAGACTTCACTTATGACAAGAAGTGGCACATCCTGTCGATGGCAGTAGGGTTCGCGAATTTAAGTGTAAGTGCTGTCGCGAAGGCTCTTAAGGTTCTTCAAGAAACGGACACTCCGATCTTTCGTTACGCCAAACGGTGCTCGACCTGAGAACAAGCCGTGAAAAGTTTCCTCATCGACATGGATGGTGTCCTGGTCCGGGGGCCGCAGTTGGTGCCGGGGGCGGATGTGTTTATTGAAAGGCTGACCCAGCAGGGGCGGAAGTTCCTGGTGCTGACCAACAACTCGGAGCGCACGCCCAAAGACCTCGAGCATCGGCTGAAGCAGATCGGCCTCAGCGTCGGGGCGGAGCATATCTATACGTCGGCACTGGCGACCGCGCGGTTTCTCAACAGCCAGCGGCCCAAGGGCACGGCGTTCGTGATCGGGGAGTCCGGGCTCATGGGCGCGCTGCACGACGTGGGGTACGTGGTGACCGAGTATCACCCGGACTATGTCGTGGTCGGGGACACCCAGCACTACGACCACCAGCGCATCACCCAAGCCATCCGGTTGATCAACGACGGCGCGCGGTTCATCGCCACGAATCCGGACGTCACGGGGCCCACCGAATCCGGCATCATTCCCGCCACCGGATCGTTGGTCGCGCTCATGGAGAAGGCCACCGGACGCCACGCGTACTTCGTGGGCAAGCCCAATCCCTTGATGATGCGGACCGCGCTGCACCAGCTCCAGGAGCACTCCGAAAACGCGGTGATGGTCGGCGACCGGATGGACACGGACGTGGTCGCCGGGATCGAGAGCGGCATGGAGACCATCCTCGTGTTGACCGGCGTCACGCGGCGCGAAGACGTGGACCGTTTTCCCTATCGCCCGGCTCGGATCGTCGAGTCGGTCAGCGCGATCGAGTTGTAACCCCGCCCGGTGCTTGTCCCGCCCGATCGAGCAACTCGAGGCGCCAGCGCGCTCACCGGCGGTCGGCGCGACCTTTCAAGCACCCACATCCCCCTTGACTGGCGAGGCGAGATTGTCTAGCATCGCCCTCTCAATCTGACCGAGGCTGTGCGCAGCGCGGTCTGCGCCGGCTGGAAGCGGGGGAGCGTCGGGTATGAAATCGTTTCCTGTTGCCGTAGGTCCGTCGTCTGGAGAGGCGTCGGCGATTGCGGGCGTGCAATATCTGTTCGTGGCGTGCAATGTGACGCGCGTGGTCACTGTGGATGGCCGGAACGTGGGCCGAACCGACGAAGTGATCGAACTGCCTGCCGGCGAACACACGGTCAGCTTGCTCGCTCCGCCTCAAAACTTTCGTCCCAAAGAACGACGGATCACCCTCGCCGGGACGTCGCCGGAAAAGCCCATGGTGGTTCGTTTCGAGACCCGATAGCCGCGTGGAGCCACAGACGGCCGGTTTGACTTGGCCGGAATAGGTTTGTTAACATCACGGCTCGTTTTACCCAAACTGTGGTCGCCTGACGAGGACCCTGATGCCCAAGGACACCAAAACCAAGACTGAACCCAAGAAATCCCCCAAGGCGGCCGCCTCCGAGAAGGAGCGCGACCTGGCGGAGATTCGTGACGCGCTCGAGCAGCAACGCAGGGCGTTGCTGTCCGACGCAGGGGAGATGATCGGGCAAGGCATTACCTACGGGGCCGAGAACCTCCCGGATCTCGGCGACCAGGCGAGCGCGGTGACGGATCAGAACTTCATGCTGCGGCTCAAAGAGCGCGAGCAGAAGCTGCTGAAAAAGATCGACGAGGCGCTGGAGCGGATGGCGAACGGCACGTTCGGTGTGTGCGAGTCGTGCGGCGGCGAGATCGGGATCAAGCGCCTCAAGGCTCGTCCGGTCACCACGCTGTGCATCGAGTGTAAGACCAAGCAGGAAGAGGACGAAAAGGTTCGTCAGTAGTCCCACCGCTGGTTTTCCCGCCGCATGAGCGCTGCCAAGAATCTCGGCGGCTGCCTGATGGTGATCGTGGCGATCCTGGGGTTTTACGTCGCGATCACGCTCAGCTTTACGTTCTGGGCCTTGCCGATCGCGGCGATCCTGTTTTTCATCTCCCTTATCCTCTTTTCGCTCGCGCTGGGGTCATCGGATCGGCGCTGATCGACCTGCGCGAACCGATCTCCATACTCGGACATGTCCGACCCGTCAGACGCGTCTGAGCACGATCCCGAAGTCCTGGCCTTGATCCGCGACGAGATCGCGCGCCGCGGCGCCATCACGTTCGCCCGCTTCATGGAATTGGCCCTGTACGCGCCAGGCGCGGGCTACTACATGCGCGATGCGGAGCGGATCGGGCCGCGCGGGGATTATTACACGAGCAGCAATCTGCACCCTCTGTTCGGCGAGCTCATCGCCAAACAACTGGTCCAGATGGCAGAACGCCTCGGGCCCTTGCCCGTCACGTTCATCGAACAGGGCGCAGGCCGGGGCGCGCTGGCGTTCGATATCGTCCACGCGCTGGTTCACGCGACGCACCTGCCGGCGTGGAGGTACCTGATCGTCGAGAGGAGTCCCGCGATGATCGCGCGGCAGCGGCTTCTGCTCGAACCGGTTCTGGCTTCGGGGCGCGTGGAGTGGGCGGACGGGCTGCCGACGGAGCCGCTCGACGGGTGCGTGTTGTCCAACGAGTTGGTGGACGCGTTTCCCGTGCACCGCGTGGTTCAGAAGGACGGCCGGCTCCAAGAGATCTTCGTCGATGCGGCGGGCGAGGGCGTGGCGGAGCGAGTCGATACTCCTTCGACACCCGCCTTGGCCGCTTACCTGGATCGCGTGGGCGTCACGCTGGACGAAGGGCAGCAGGCGGAGATCAATCTCGCGGCGATCGATTGGATGCGCGCGGTCGGGCGATCGCTGCGCCGGGGGTTTGTGCTCACGATCGACTACGGATATCCCGCGGATGAATTGTACGATTCGAGCCGTCGGCGGGGCACGTTGTTGGCGTATCATCAACACCGGGCCGGCGAGGCCTTCTTTGAACGCATCGGGCGGCAGGATCTGACCGCGCACGTGGACTTCACCACGCTGGCATGGGCGGGCCGGGGCGCCGATCTGGAGGTGGAGGGGTTTGCGGATCAGACGAGCTTCTTGCTCGGCTTGGGCGCGCACGACGCGGCCGAGCGGCTGCTCGCCGCTGCGACCGACGCAGCCGAGCGTGAGCGCACGCTGGCGAGCATTCGCGGCCTGCTCGACCCGCACGACATGGGTCGCCTCTTCAAGGTCCTGATCCAACGCAAGGGCGTGCCCCCGAGCCGCCTCCTGGGCCTCTCCCTGGGCTCGGGCCGAGCCGGCCGGCTCGGCCCCGCAACCGCCCGATAAGCCGTCGAATCTGCTTGACACTCAAAACAGCAGTCGATTAAGATGTCACCCCTGCTCTACAGCCGGAAGTGTGGTCACGGCGGCAGAGCCGGCAATCGGTATTTCGTCTCCGAGGAGGTCCCGTGCCTGGAGAGTACGTTCCTCAGCAGTACCTGCCGATTCTGATTTTCGCCGGCATCGCGGCGGTGTTCGGGTTCGCCCAACTCTTTGTCGCGTCGTTCGTCCGGCCGCACGACCCCTATCGTGACAAGCTCCAGCCCTACGAAAGCGGCGTCCAACCGTTCTCGGATGCGCGCATCCCGTTTCCGATGCGCTACTACGTGATCACCATGCTCTTTGTCATTTTTGACATCGAAGCCGTGTTCCTGTTTCCGTGGGCCGTGGTGTTCAACCAGATCGGCCTCTACGCGCTGGTGGAAATGGTGCTGTTCATCGCCATCCTGCTCGTGGGCTACGTGTACGCGTGGAAAAAGGGGGCGTTGGAATGGGAGTAGGCGGCGCGCTCGACTCCACGCTGATCACCACGAAAGTGGACTCCGTCATCAACTGGGCGCGCAAGTCCTCGCTCTGGCCCATGACGTTCGGCTTGGCGTGCTGCGCCATCGAAATGATCGCCTCGGTGTCGGCCCGGCACGACATCGACCGCTACGGCGCCGGCGTGTTCCGCGCGTCGCCCCGCCAGTCGGACCTGATGATCGTCGCCGGCACGGTGTGCCGCAAGATGGCGCCGATCATCCGCCGGATTTACGACCAAATGCCGGAACCTCGGTACGTCATCTCGATGGGGTCGTGCGCGACGTCCGGGAACATTTACAACAGCTACTCGGTCGTGCAGGGCGTCGACCAGATCGTCCCGGTGGACATCTACGTCCCCGGGTGCCCGCCTCGCCCTGAAGCCCTCTTCGACGGGATCTTGAAGCTGCAACAGAAGATTATGCAGCGCAAGGTATTGACGAAAGCCTAGGCGTGCATCCCCTGGCGCAATTCGTCCAAGACCGGTTTCCCGGTGCGATCACCGATGTCACGGAAGCCTTCGGCGAGTTGACGGTTTCCCTGCGCAAGGATCGCATCGTGGGAGTGTGCCGGGCCCTGCGGGACGACCCCGCGTGGCGGTTCGACCTCTTGAGCGACGTGTTGTCGGTGGATTTCCCGGACGACGAGGAGCGCTTCGAGGTGATTTACCATCTCTGCTCCATCGAGAAGCACCACCGCGTCAGGCTCAAAGCGCGGGTGTCCGAGGATGACTGCCGCATCGAGTCGGTGACATCGGTGTGGCCGGGCGCAAACTTTATGGAGCGCGAAGTCTACGACCTGATGGGGATCGAGTTCACCAACCACCCCGATCTGCGGCGGATCCTCCTCACCGACGATTTCGACGGCCATCCGCTCAGGAAAGACTACCCCACCGAGGGCACGGGATGGCGCAACACGTTCGAGTTCTTGCCAAAGGGTGAGGGGCCCTCAGTCGTATGACGCTGGGAGCCTGTCCATGAAAAGTCATCTGCGGCGTTGCCGCTCTTACGGTACCACGGCCGCCTCACCGTCTCGGCGGCGCTCGTGGATAGGCGCCACTTCTTCGTGGCGCCACTCGCCTCACGTACGCACTCAGTACGCTCCGCTCCGGTGCTCAGCGGCGCCTGGCATCTGGCTTTTCCTGAACAGGCTCCGCTCTCGCAGGTTAGTCAGACAGGCTCCCGGTGAGTGTACTTATGGCTGACGCTACCAAGACCCAGCGCCCGGTCTCGAACGGGCAGCGCGACGACTTCGGCGTCATCTACCACGAGCCCGAAGCGCCGGCCGACGATCGCGCGGTGCTGCGCACCGAAGAACTGTTGCTCAACATGGGGCCCCAACACCCCAGCACCCACGGGGTCCTTCGCGTGGTGCTCGAGCTGGAGGGCGAACGGATTCTCAAAGCCACGCCGCACCTGGGGTATCTCCACCGTGGCACCGAGAAGCTTGCCGAAGGCAAGACCTATCAGCAGATCGTGACGTTGACGGACCGGCTCGATTACGTCTGCGCCATGACCAACAACTTCGCCTACGTCCGGGCGGTCGAGAAATTGTTGGGGGTCAAGGTGCCTCCGCGCGCCGAATACGTCCGGACCATCGTGGCGGAGATGCAGCGCATCTCGGGCCACCTGTTCTGGTTGGGCACCCAGGCGCTCGACATCGGCGCCATGACCGTATTTTTCTACACGTTTCGTGAACGGGAGATCCTGATCGAGCTGTTCGAGAAGCTGTGCGGCGCGCGCCTGACGTACAGTTACTATACGATCGGCGGGGTGAGCAACGACCTCACGCCGGAGATCATCAACCGGCTCCGTGCGTTCCTCAAAGCGTTCCCGGACAACGTCTCCGAATACAACACGCTACTGGAGAACAACCGGATCTGGCTGGCGCGCACTAAAAACGTGGCCGTCATCTCGGCCCAAGACGCGGTGGCCTACAGCCTCACCGGGCCCACGCTGCGAGGCTCGGGCGTGAACTACGACATCCGGAAAGCCGAGCCCTACGCCGCCTACGCCGACGTGGACTGGGAAGTGCCGCTGGGCAAGAACGGCGACACCTACGATCGCTACTTCATTCGCATCGAGGAGATGCGGCAGAGCGCGCGGATCATCAGCCAGTGCCTGGACAAGCTCCCCGACGGTCCGGTCTCCATCGACGTGCCCGGCATCACCTTTCCGTCCAAGGATCGGGTCATGGTGGACATGGAGAGCCTGATCCATCATTTCAAGATGGCTTGTGAAGGCATCAAAGCGCCCAAAGGCGAGGTCTACTGCGCGACCGAGGTGCCCAAGGGTGAGTTGGGGTTCTACATCAACAGCGACGGCGGGAACCACCCCTACCGCTTGAAAATCCGCTCGCCCAGCTACGTCCACCTGGGCGCGTTCGACTATATGGCGAGGGGGTATCTCATCGCCGACATCGTGACGATCTTCGGCACGTACGATGTGGTGATGGGGGAGTGCGACCGCTGATGAGCCCGTCCAGGAAAGGCCACGGGCTCCGCTTTCGCGGCTACCGGAGAGGCGTTGATGCTGTCTGAAGCCGCCAAGACCAGGATCCAGGAGCTGTTCCCGCGCTACCCCGACAAGCGGTCGTGCACGCTCGCGGCGTTGCGCATCGCGCAGAAGGAACAGGGATACATCAGCGAAGAGGCGATGGCCGACATCGGCGTGCTCCTGGAGCTGACCCCGGTGCAGGTGTACGAGACCGCCACGTTCTACACGATGTTCACCCTGCAACCGGTCGGCAAGTACCTGATCCAAGTCTGCCGAACCCTCTCGTGCGCGCTGGTTGGGGCGGGGAGCCTGATCCGGCACCTGGAGCAGAAACTGGGCATCACCGCGGGTGAGACCACGCCCGACGGCCTCTTTACCCTGAAAAAGGTCGAGTGCCTGGCGGGGTGCGGGGCGGGCCCGATGATGCAGATCAATGATGAGTACTACGAGTATCTGACAACGGACAAGGTGGACCGGATCCTGGAGGATCTCAGACGCGACGGCAAGTCCTCGTTGGCGTCCGGTCCATTCCTCATCCCCCTGCAGATGGCATAGGCGACCGTGCCCAAGTACGAACCGGTTCTCCTGAAGAACATCCTGACGCCCGGTTACGCCGGGGATCTGGCGGCGTACGAGCGCGCCGGCGGGTACCAGGCGATCCGCAAGGTCCTCAAGGAATACCAGCCCGAACAGGTGATCGACCTCGTCAAGAGGTCGGGGCTTCGCGGGCGCGGGGGTGCGGGATTTCCCACCGGCACGAAGTGGAGCTTCATCCCCAAAGACCCCTCGGTGCCCAAGTACCTCTGCGTCAACGCGGACGAAAGCGAACCGGGCACGTTCAAAGATCGCGAGCTGATCGAACGCGATCCGCACCAGATGATCGAAGGGACCTTGATCGCCGCGTACGCGATCGGCGCCAAGGTCGCCTACATTTATATACGGGGAGAATTCACCCTGGGGGCCAAGGTCCTGGCGCGCGCCTTGGACGAAGCCCGCGCCAAGGGCTACATCGGAACGAACGTCTGCGGGAGCGGGCGTGAGATCCAGGTCTGGCTGCACCGCGGGGCAGGGGCCTACATTTGCGGAGAGGAGACCGCGCTGATCGAATCGATCGAGGGCAAGCGCGGGCTGCCCCGAGCCAAGCCGCCGTTTCCGGCGATCAACGGGCTGTACCAGCGGCCCACGGTGGTCAACAACGTCGAAACGCTGGGCAACCTGCCGCACATCATCAACCGCGGCGTGGAGTGGTACACCTCCCTCGGCACGGCCAAAAGTCCGGGCACGCGCATCTTCTCGGTGAGCGGGCACGTCAACCGGCCCGGGAACTACGAGGTCCCGCTGGGGATTCCGCTGCGCGAATTGATCGAGGAACACGCGGGCGGGGTGCGCAACGGGCACCGCATCAAAGCCATCATCCCCGGCGGAGCGTCCGCAGCGTTCTTCACCCCGGAGCACCTCGACGTGAAACTGGATTTCGAGTCGGTCGCACAAGCCGGGTCCATGCTCGGGTCCGGCGGCGTGACGATCATGGACGAGACGACGTGTATGGTGTGGGCCGCCTACAACCTCATGGGGTTTTTCCACCACGAGTCGTGCGGCAAATGCACGCCCTGCCGCGAAGGCAGCGGCTGGCTGCACACGATCCTCGGACGCATCGAACACGGTGAGGGCCGGGCCGAGGATTTGGCTCAACTGGAACACCTGTGCGGCAATATCGCGGGCAAAACCGTCTGCGCGTTCGGCGATGCCGAGGTCGCGCCGGTTCTGAGCACGCTGAAGCATTTCCGAGAAGAATATGAAGCGCACATTCGCGAGAAGCGCTGTCCAATGGGTGAACGCGTGTTGGCCCACGCGGGGCACTAACCGGTGACGAGGCGGACATGACCACGCAGACCCCAGTGGCGACCAACACCGTCACGCTGACGATCAACGGCCAGTCCGTGACCGTTCCCAAGGGGACCTTGCTCATCGAAGCGGCCAAACATGCGGGCGCCGACATCCCCCATTTCTGTTACCACCCCAAATTGAAGCCCGACGCCAATTGCCGGATGTGTCTGGTCGAAATCGAAAAATCGCCCAAGCTGCAGACCTCATGCAACCTGCCTGTCGCCGAGGGCATGGTGGTGTCCACGCATTCCCCCAAGGTGGCGGAGGCGCGGGCGGGGGTGTTGGAGTTCATCCTCGCGAACCATCCGCTCGATTGTCCCATTTGCGACAAGGGCGGGGAGTGTCAGCTCCAGGACGAATCGCACGCGTACACACCCAACTACAGCGCGTTTCGCGAGACCAAACGCTTCTTTGACAAGGAGTACTTCGGTCCGCTGATCGACAAGGAAATGACCCGCTGCGTGCAATGTCTGCGGTGCGTGCGGTATTGCGACGAGATCGTGGACTCGCGCGCCCTGGGTTCGCGCGATCGCGGCAACGCCCTTCAGATCGGCGCGCAGGTCGGCCACGATTTGGACTGCGAGTTCTGCGGCGGGTGCATCCAGATCTGCCCGGTCGGGGCGCTCACCAGCCGGGTCGCAATGTACGACTACCGCCCCTGGCAGCTGAAGAAGATCGAGACCATCTGCCCGCACTGCGGCGACGGCTGCCGGCTCAAAGTCGAGAGCCGCGACAACGTGGTGCTCCGGATCACGTCGGACCACGGGCGCGGCCGCAACAACGGCGATCTGTGCGCCAAGGGCTACTTCGGATTCGACGTGGTGAACCGAGCCGATCGACTGCGCAAACCGCGCATCCGGCGCGAGGGGCGTCTGGGGGACGCCTCCTGGTTCGAAGCCAGCGCCCTGGTAGCCAAGCGCTTGGCGGCCATCAAGACGCAGTACGGCGGAGCCGCGATCGGGGGGATCATCTCGGCGCAGGCGCCGAACGAAGACGTCTACGTCTTCCAGAAGTTCATGCGGCTCGTGCTCGGGAGCCCGCACGTGGACAGCACGGCCCGCCTGGGGCATCACAACGCGGTGGCGGCGCTGCGGGAGATCGTGGGCCACGGACGCATGACCGCGTCGTACGAGGACATCGACCGGGCACAGACCATCGTCGTGGTCGGGGCGGACCTCACGGAAACCAATCCGGTCTTGTCGTATCGCGTCAAACACGCGGCCCGTATGGGCGGCGCCGCGCTGGTCACGATCGGGCGATATGGGACCAACCCCGGCGCGTTCGTGAGCAATCTGGTCAACCGCGCCGCGCATCCCCTGGTCACCAAACCCAATCGGGAACGCACGGTGGTCTTGGGGATGCTCAAGGCCGTGATCGAGTCCGGCAAGAGCGATCCGGCGCTGCCGGCCGGTCTGCTCGACCGCGTGCGGCAATTGGTCGGCCGCGTGAGCTGGGACACGATCGCGGCGCACGGCGGCGTATCCCGTCCGACCATCGAGGCCGCGGCCGCGGCGTACGCCGCGGCCGAACGCGCCGTCATCCTGTTCGGACGCGACGTCGTGCGCTCTCCCGAGGCGGTGGACACGATTCGCCTGATCGCGGATCTCGCGATCGCGGCCGGAAAACTTGCCAAACCCGGCTGCGGCCTGTGCCCGGTTTGCGACGAGGCCAACGAGCTGGGCGCGGTGGAGCTGGGCGCGGCCCCGGAATACTTGCCGGGCCTCGCGCCGGCGAACGATCCCAAGGCCCGCCAGACCACGGCGGCGCTGTGGAAGGACGAACTGCCCGCCGGCCCCGGCTGGTCCATGATGGACATGCTGGAGCAGGCGCGCTCGGGAAAACTCAAAGCATTGTATCTGGTCGGCGAGGACCCGCTGGGCGATCTTCCGGCGTCGGCCGACCTGCGCGGGGCGCTCGAGAAGCTGGAGTTGCTGATCTGTCAGGACTCGTTCGCGGGGCCGTCCGCCGAATGGGCGCATGTGTGCCTGCCGTCGGCGAGTTTCGCGGAGAAAGAGGCGACCTGGACCAACCAAGAAGGACGGGCGCAACGGGGCAAACAGGCCGTGGAACTGATGGAGCAGGCGCGCCCCGACATCGACATCTTTTCGGAAATCGCGGGGGCGATGGGGTATCCCCTTGCCTACGCGGGTCCGCGCGACGTGACGGCCGAGATCGCGCGCGTGGCGCCCGCGCTGGCGCCCAAAGCCGCGGCCGGTCATCCCGGCGCAGTCCACCCGTCGGCCTTGGAAGGGTACCTCGCCGGCGGATACGCTCGGGACATGGAGCGGCGATTCGCGGTGGGCGCGGCGCCTGACGGGACCTCGGAGTATCCGTTCCACCTGACCATCACGCGATCGTTGTTTCGATCCGGGGCGTTGCTTGCGCGGTCCGAGGTGCTGGCCAACGCGCCGCACCAGGGCGTTCTGCTGATGCACCCGGACGACGCGGTCAGGCTGCGCGCGGGTGATGGATCGACCGTGCGCCTGCGATCCCGCCTGGGCTCGGCTTCGGTCAAAGTCAGGGTCAGCTCCAAGGCGCGACCGGGACAGGTCTTGTTTCCCGAACACTATTCGGACGCGGTGCGCGACCTGGTCGGCGTAGAGGTCAACCCCCTCACGCGGGTACCGGTGTTCGGCGACGCCGCGGTGGCGGTGGAGATCGAGCGATGAGTGGAGTGGGACAGATCGTGGTGATTTTGCTCACCATCGGCGTGGTCATGGGGACGGTGCTCATTCACGTCGCGTACCTGACCTTGGCGGAACGGAAAGTGTTGAGCTGGATGCAGGATCGGATGGGACCGATGGAGGTGGGCCCGCGCGGACTGTTGCAGCCGATCGCGGACGGCATCAAGCTTCTGCTCAAGGAAGACATCGTTCCCAGCGGAGCGAACAAGATCATCTTTACGCTGGCGCCCATCCTCTCGCTGATCCCGGCGCTGATCGGGTTTGCCGTCATTCCATGGGGCGACGGGAAGGTCGAGCTCTTTGGGTTGGAATTCCGGCCGTTCATCACGGACCTCAACATCGGCATCCTGTATTTGCTGGCGTTGTCCTCGGTTGGCGCCTACGGCATCCTGCTCGGCGGGTGGGCGTCCAACAGCAAGTATTCGTTGCTCGGAGGATTGCGTTCGGCCGCGCAGGTCATCAGCTACGAACTCGCGCTCGGGATGTCCCTCGTCGGGGTCCTGCTTATGGCGGGGTCGCTGTCGCTGGTCAAGATTTCCCAGGCGCAGGCCGGGGGCTTCTGGCACTGGTACGCGTTCGCGCTCCCGTTCCCGCAGATCGTTGCGCTGGTCCTGTACACGATTTCGGCGGTCGCCGAGACCAACCGCCTGCCGTTCGACCTTCCGGAGGCGGAAAGCGAGCTGGTGGCGGGTTTCTTCACCGAGTACAGCGGGATGCGGTTTGCGTTTTTCTTTCTCGCGGAGTACGGCAACATGATCCTGGTGTCCTGTATCGCCACGGTCGTGTTCCTCGGCGGCTGGCACGCGCCGTTCCCGTTCCTGGACTTCGTTCCCGGCATCGTGTGGTTCCTGCTCAAGGTGTACGCGTTCCTGTTCTTCTTCATCTGGATCCGCGGGACCCTGCCGCGCCTGCGATACGACCAGCTGATGACCTTTGGGTGGAAAGTGATGATCCCGCTGGTGCTGGCGAATATTCTGATTACGTCCATCGCCGCGTACTTTTGGATGAACTAGGAGCCGATCCATGAATGGCCATCTGCTGCGTTGCCGCTGCGCTTCCGGTCCTCACGTACGGAGTCAGTACGCTCCGGTCCGGTTCTCACGGCGCCTTGCATCTGGCGCATTCCTGAACCGGCTCCGGTCATCGGCCTCGGGGATACTCTCTTAGAAGAGGTTGCGCCATGTCGCTCGCGAACGCGGTCAACAAAGTCATTTTCGGCGAGATCCTCAAGGGGCTGGCGTTGACCTTCGGTCACCTGTTCCACAAGCCGATCACGCAACAGTACCCGCACACCAAACCCAAACTGCCCGACGGCTACCGCGGGATCATGTCGCTCCTGCGTTACGACGATGGGACCGAGCGGTGCGTGGGCTGCGCGCTCTGCGAGATCGCGTGTCCCTCCGGCGTGATCAAGGTCGTCAGCGCCGAGGAACCGGACCGGCCGCTCAACCGCTACGCCAAGACCTATACCTTCGACGTCACGCGCTGCGTGTTCTGCGGGTTCTGCGTGGACGCATGTCCGGTCGATGCATTGGCCATGACCAAGGAGTTCGAGTGGGCGTCCGAAAACAAGCGGACGTTGTTCCTGGACAAGGAGCAGCTGCTGGCCAACGGTGACCGCTGCTTCCCGGTCCGCGGGAAAAAGCCCGCGTACCTTGGGTCGATCGAGGGCGATTGGTACCTCGACAAGGTCAAAAATAAACATTATCCCACGCACGCCGAGACCGATTGATGGCTCAGGTCCTGTTCTTCTATTTCGGCGCGATCGTGGTGGGCACCGCGGCACTGGTGGTGACGCTTCGCAACCCCGTGTACAGCGCCATGTCCTTGTTGATCACGTTCTTTCACGTGGCGGGGTTGTTCGTCCTGCTGAACGCGGAGTTTATCGCCGCGATTCAGGTGCTGGTGTACGCCGGCGCGATCCTGGTCCTGTATCTCTTCGTCGTGATGTTGTTGAACCTCAAGCGCGAGGAGCGCTACCACCAACAGTACCTGCTGGGGGCGCTGTTGGGCGCGGTCATTCTGACCGAACTGGTCCTGATCTTGTTTCGCACCCGGTTTCAGCCCGCGATCGGCGCGTACACGCCCGCGCAGATCCAAGCCATCGGCAACACCGAGGCCGTGGGCAAAGCCCTGTTCACCACCTACCTCCTGCCGTTCGAGGTGGCCTCGCTGGTGTTGCTGGTGGCCATGATCGGCGCGATCGTCTTGGCCAAGCGAGTCGTACAACCCTGATGGTGCCCCTGTCCTACTACCTTGCGCTGTCCGCCGTGCTGTTCGTGATCGGCGTGGTGGGCGTGTTGATCCGCAAGAACATCATTATCATTCTCTTGTCGATCGAATTGATGCTCAACGCGACGAACATCAATTTCGTCGCGTTCTCCCACTACCTCCAGGACATCACCGGCCAGGTGTTCGTGTTCTTCGTGATGACGGTGGCGGCCGCCGAAGTGGCGATCGGCCTGGCCATCATCATCGCCTTGTACCGCAACCGCTCGACCATCAACGTCGAAGACATCAGTTTGATGAAATGGTGATACCGGTATCGCGCCCGGGGAACCCGTAATGGCCTCGCTTGTCCTCATCCCATTGTTGCCCTTCCTCGCGTTCCTGATCACCGGCCTGCTCGGGAAGTGGATCAGCGATCGCGCGCATTGGGTCGCAGTATCCGCGGTCGGAGTTTCGTGGCTGCTGTCGGTGATGGTGTTTTTCGAGGTGGCCTCGGGGAGCGGGCCGCTGCACGTCACGGTATACGAGTGGATCGCCTCGGGCTCGTTGCGCGTGAACATCGCGCTGTACGTGGATCAACTCGTCGCGGTGATGCTGCTGCTCGTCACCACGGTCAGCGGGCTGGTGCACCTCTACACCGTCGGCTACATGCACGGGGACAAAGGGTACGCGCGGTTCTTCTCGTACATCGCGTTGTTCACGTTCTCCATGCTGATGCTGGTGATGGCCGACAACTTCCTGCAACTGTACGTGTTCTGGGAGGCGGTCGGTCTGTGTTCGTATCTTCTGATCGCGCACTGGTACGAACGCAAGTCCGCCTGCGACGCCGCGACCAAGGCGTTCGTGGTCAACCGCGTCGGCGACTTCGGGTTCGGGCTGGGGATCTTGCTGGCGTTCGTGACGTTCGGCTCCCTGGACTACGCGACTGCGTTCCAACTCGCCCCGGATCACGCGGGGCGGACCGTGAATCTCCTGGGCTGGGCCGGCGGCGATTGGCAGGTCGGCGTGATCACCCTGATCGCGCTGCTCCTGTTCGTGGGGGCGATCGGCAAGTCCGCACAGCTCCCGCTGCACACGTGGTTGCCCGACGCGATGGAGGGTCCCACGCCGATCTCGGCGTTGATCCACGCCGCCACCATGGTGACTGCCGGCGTGTTCTTGGTGGCCCGCTTAAACCCGATCTTTTCCCTCTCACCCGTGGCTATGGACGCGGTGGCTTGGGTGGGCGGCTTGACCGCGATTTTTGCGGCCACCATCGCCATCACGCAGTTCGATATCAAGCGGATCGTGGCGTATTCGACCGTGAGCCAGCTCGGGTACATGATGATGGCCTGCGGCCTCGGGGCGTACACGGCCGGGATCTTCCACCTGCTCACGCACGGGGCATTCAAGGCGTTGCTCTTCCTGGGTTGCGGCAGTGTGATCCACGCGCTGGCGGGGGAGCAGGACTTGCGGCGGATGGGCGCGCTGCGCTGGGCCATGCCCATCACCTACTGGACGTTCGTGGCGGGCGCGGTCGCGCTCGCGGGGCTCCCGCCCTTCGCGGGCTTCTTCTCCAAAGACGAAATTCTGTGGGAGGCGTTCTCAGCGGGCGGGGTGGGCGTGGCGTTCTGGTTCATCGGGCTCGTCACCGCGTTTCTAACCGCGTTTTACATTTTCCGGCTGGTGTTTTCGGTCTTTTTCGGCACGTCGCACGTTCCCAAGGAGGTGCGACATCACCTCCACGAGTCGCCCGCGGTAATCACCGTTCCGTTGGTGGCGTTGGCGGTGCTTTCGTTGGTGTCGGGCTGGGTGGGGGTCCCGGTCGAAGGGCTGAACGCCATCGGCCCGTTCTTGGCTCCCGTACTCGACGCGCACCCGGCTGCAGTGCACGCGGAGAGCCACGCGCTGGAGTACGCGCTGATGCTGGTCTCGGTGCTGGTGGCAGCGGCCGGGGTCTGGCTCGCGTACCTGTTCTACGTGCGTTCGCCTGAGCTGCCGGGCCGACTGGCCGCATCCGCGGCCGGCTTGTACCGCCTGTCGCTCAACAAGTGGTACGTGGATGAGGTGTACGACCGCCTCTTCGTGCGCCCCACCGTGGCCGCGGCTCAGGCGTTGTGGAGAGTGATCGACGTGTTGGTGATCGATGGCGCCGTCAACGGCGTCGCCCGGGTCACGCAAGCGTGGGGTACCGTGCTGCGGGTGATGCAGAGCGGGCAGCTCCAGCACTATGCGTTGTTTATGGCGGTGGGGGCGGTGTTGGTCGTCGGCGTCTACCTCTTGCGGTAGTGGTGGGAGCCTGTCCATGACTGGTCATCTGCGGCGTTGTCGCTCTCTTAAGGTGCCACGGCCGCCTCACCGTCTCGGCGGCGCTCGTAGCTTGGGCGCCACTTCTTCGTGGCGCCACTCGCCTCACGTACGACCCAGTACGCTGCGGTGCGGGCGCTCGCTCCGCCTTGCATCTGACGCAGTCCTGAACAGGCTCGGCTTCGCCGGAGACGCAAAGAGTCAAAGGCAAGCAGGAAAAGAGAATGGGTGACTCTTCGTTCCCGATAGTTTCTCTGGTGGTCTTTCTGCCGCTGGTGGGGGCGCTGGTGCTTTTGGCGCTGCGCGACGTGGAAGCCGTGCGGTGGACGGCGCTGGGTGCGACGGTCGCGGCGCTGCTGGCATCGCTTCCCCTGTGGTCGGATTTTGATCGGGGCAGCCACGCGTTCCAGTTCGTCGAACGCTACGACTGGATCCCCACGTTCAATATCGAGTACGCGGTGGGCCTGGACGGGATCAGCCTGTTGCTGGTGCTGCTGACGACTTTTCTGTCGCCGATCGTGATCCTATGCTCGTGGCGGTCCATCGAGAAACGGGTCAAAGAGTTCATGGCGTCCGTCCTGCTCATGGAGACCGCCATGCTCGGCGTGTTCGTGGCGTTGGACTTCGTCCTGTTCTACGTGTTCTGGGAGGCCATGTTGATCCCGATGTACCTCATCATCGGGGTCTGGGGCGGACCCAACCGGATCTACGCCGCGATCAAGTTTTTCCTCTACACCCTGGCCGGATCGCTCTTGCTCCTGGTCGCGATGATCGCGTTGTACTTCGCGGGCGGCCACACGTTCTCGATCCCGGCGTTGATGGGACAACCGTATTCCCCGCAATTCCAGTTCTGGGTGTTTCTGGCGTTTTTCCTGGCGTTCGCGGTGAAGGTCCCCATGTTTCCGTTCCACACCTGGTTGCCGGACGCGCACGTGGAAGCGCCCACGGCCGGGAGCGTGATCCTGGCCAGCGTGCTCCTGAAAATGGGAGGGTACGGATTCATCCGGTTCTGTTTGCCCATGTTGCCCCAGGCGTCGGCCCTGTTCACGCCCCTGATCCTGGTGCTCTCGGTGGTGGCGATCATCTATGGGGCATACATGGCGCTCGCTCAGAGCGACCTCAAGAAGCTCATCGCCTACTCCAGCGTGAGCCACATGGGGTTTGTCATGCTCGGCCTGTTTGTGTTCACGGTGCAGGGCATCGAGGGCGCGATGCTGCAAATGGTCAATCACGGAATCACCACCGGCGCCCTGTTCCTGTGCGTGGGCCTGGTCTACGATCGGACGCACAGCCGCCTGATCGCGGACTACGGCGGCCTCGCCAAGACCATGCCGATCTATGCCGCCATGCTGGTGATCTTCTCGCTGTCATCTTTGGGGTTGCCAGGGACCAATAGTTTCGTGGGAGAGTTCCTGGTGTTGTTGGGGGCGTTCATCACGTACCCCGTGTTCGCTGTGGCGGCGTCGCTCGGCATCATTCTCGCCGCCGTGTACATGTTATGGATGGTGCAGCGCGTGGCGTTCGGCGAGGTCAATCCCAAGATTGCCCGCCATCCTGATCTGAATCTGCGAGAGCTCGCGACCGTGGCCCCGCTCGCGGTGGCGGTGTTCTGGATCGGAGTCTACCCGGCGCCGTTGCTCGATGTTCTGCACGTGTCGGTGGATCACCTGCTCGAGCAGACCCGGCTGACGAGCGGCGATGTTGCGGGCTTGGGGTGGTCCGACTTGTGGGGCATGGTCCGGGCCGCTTTCGCCTCATAGCACGGTTGAGGGCATGATGGAATTTTCGTGGATGCAATTGATGGCGATCGCCCCGGAGATGGTGTTGACCGCGGGCGCGTGCGCGCTCCTGCTCTTTGATCTGGTGATCCCCAAGGAGCAGAAGGATAAGCTGGGGTACTTCGCGATCGGCGTATTGTTGATCGCCTGCTACGGGAGTTGGAAGCTCGCTGACGTGGAAACCGACGTGTTCTCCGGGATGTTCGTGCTCGACCCCTACTCCGCGTATTTCAAGGTGTTGGTCTACCTCGCCGGCGCGCTGACGATCCTGCTGTCGATGACGTACCTGGAAGTGGAGCGCATCCACTTGGGCGAGTACCACGCGTTCGTGTTGCTCGCGACCGCGGGCATGATGGTCATGGTGTCCGCGGGCGACCTGATCATGATCTATCTCGGGTTGGAGCTGCTCTCGATCTCGTTGTACACCTTGGCGGGGTTCAAACGGCACGAGAGTCGGTCGGTCGAGGCGTCGGCGAAATACCTGATCCTAGGATCGTTCTCCTCCGCCATCCTGTTGTACGGGATTTCCCTCCTGTACGGCATCGCCGGGACGACCAATCTCAAGGCGTTGGGGGCGTTTTTCGCCCAGGGCTCGTTGGACAACCCCGGTCTGTTCATGAGCATGGGGTTCCTGGTGGTGGGATTCGGATTC
This sequence comes from Nitrospirota bacterium, assembly GCA_040757335.1. Classification (NCBI taxonomy): domain Bacteria; kingdom Pseudomonadati; phylum Nitrospirota; species Nitrospirota bacterium. The sequence continues at coordinate 27,197 of JBFLXB010000010.1, forward strand.
AAGGTGGCCGCCGTGCCCTTCCACATGTGGACGCCGGACGTCTACGAGGGGTCGCCCACCCCGGTGACGGCCTACATGTCGGTCGCACCCAAAGCCGCGAGCTTTGCGGTGTTCTTGCGGGTGTTCGCCGAATCGTTGGGCGCGCTCAAAGCGCACTGGCAACCGATCCTCATCACGCTCGCCATCGCGACCATGATCATCGGTAACGTGGTGGCCATCGTGCAAGACAACATCAAAAGGATGCTCGCGTACTCGTCGATCGCGCACGCCGGCTACGCCCTCATCGGAATCATCGTGGGCGGAAGCCTCGGCACGATGAGCCTGATGTTGTACCTGATGATCTACGCGGTGATGAATCTCGGCGCGTTCGGCGTGGTCATCCTGCTGCGCAAAGGCACGCTGCGCGGGGAGGAGATCGCGGATTTCACGGGCCTCGCCAAAACCAACCCCATCGCCGCCTTGATCATGTTGATTTTCATGTTCTCGCTCGCGGGTATTCCACCCACTGCGGGCTTCGTGGCGAAATTCTATGTGTTCATGGGCGCGGTGGAGGCGGGGATGGCGTGGCTGGCCGTCATCGGGGTCTTGTTGTCAGCCGTGTCCGCCTACTACTACCTGCGCGTGGTCATGGTCATGTACATGCGCGAGCCCGAGGGCCGGTTTGACCTGGCCACGTCCCCGGCCACGCAGTTTGCCCTGGTCGTCACCACGGTCGCCATCCTCTTCTTCGGCATTTACCCCACCCCGCTGATCGATTACACGAAGGCCGCGATCCTGCAGGCTCCGTAGGCGCCTGTCCAGGAATGGTCATCTGCGGCGTTGCCGCTGCGCTTCCGCTCCTCACGTACGCACCCAGTACGCTCCGGTGCGGTGCTCGCGGCGCCTTGCATCTGACGCATTCCTGAACAGGCGCCGCTTCGCGGTAGTGGGACATTCCTAGCGGGCTGACTGTCCGATCGCGGCCCGTGCGGCTCGATGATTCGGCTCGACCAGCAAGATTCTCTGGTAGCGCGCCAGCGCCTCGTCCCGTCTACCCATCCGCGTCAGCAGTTTGGCGGCCCGCTCGAGAAGGTCCGCGACCCACGGCTCGTCCGGGATGCCTTGCTCGTACGCGGCCAGCGCGAGATCCCACCGACCCGTCCGCTCGTAGGCGTTGCCCAGGTTGAGTCGGGCGTTGATGAAGAGCGGGCTGAGACGAACCGCCGTGGTGAACTCCGCAATCGCGCGATCCAAATCACCGAGTTGTGCGTAGGCGATGCCCAGGTAGTTGTGCGTGACGGCAAAATCAGGAGCCAGGGCGGCTGATTGCTCAAAGGCGTCTCGGGCCTTGGTCGTCTCACCGGCCTCCAACCATCGCATCCCTTGGTGGTTGCGGGCCAGCACACTGGTCGGATACCGATCGAGGGTGTGCGCCCAGAGCCGGTCGGCGTCGCGCCAGACCGACGTTCGGGCCGCGTCCACGGCGACTGCGAGGGAGGTCAACGCGGCCGTCAGCACTCCGGCGCCCACTCCGAGCGGCGGACGGCTCACCAGCGCGTGGCCGATTCTCCGGAACACTTCACCGCCTGCCCAAGCCAGTCCGATTCCGGCTAAGTACACGCGGTGGTCCTGATACAGGGTCACCCGGCTGATCAACGGCAGGGCGGCGAGGGGAAGGAGCGAGACCCAGAACCAGGCCACGCACCAGCCGATGCGGCGATCGAATCTGTACACGACGAGCGTGGCGATCGCCGCAACCAGTATCCCCCCGACGAGCACGGCGCCCTCGGTCGGTGCGATCCGCCACAGCCACCCGTGATCCACGGCCGAGCCGATTGGCACAAACCAGGACCAGAGCGAGGTGAGGAAGATCTTGATCGCGAACAGGGCGGGCTGCCAGATGCCCTCGTCGATCAGGCGTTCTGTCTGGCTGCCGGAAAGAATGAACGTGCGCCATGCGAGGTAGGCGGAGATGAGTCCCCACCAGGGGAGCGATTGGCGGATCGTTGCCGCGAAACTTCTCTCCCGATCCGACGTTGCGCGATCCCATACGATGATTAAAAGCGGGAGGACGACCGAGGTCTCCTTGGTGCCCAAGGCCAGCCCGCCCAGGATCAAACTGGCCGCAAGCCACCTGATGGCGGCGGGGCGACCGTCGCTCCATCGAGCCCACGCGGCCACGGCCCCCAGCGTGAAGAAGGTCGACAGCAGGGAAGACCTGGCGGAGACGTAATTGACGGCTTCGGCGTTGATCGGGTGCAGGGCGACGAGTCCTGCTGCGAGGACGGCACTCCACGGCTGGCCCCACAGCCGGATCGCCAGAACCGACGTGAGCAGAATCACGCTGAGGTGGATCGCGATGTTCACGGCGTGAAACCGCGCCGGGTTACGGCCCCACAATGCGACGTCCAGTCCGAAGCTCGCGGTAATCACCGGCCGGTAACTGGCTTCGAATCGCGCGCTCCAGGTTTCCGGTCGTGTAAACCACGACGGCATGGACTTGAGCGAGTCGATCGCGCGGTTGTTGACGATGGTGTGGGAGTCGTCCCACACGAAACCGTTGCGCAGCGCACCGTGGTACGCAAACACGGTTGCAAACAGGAGGACGACGAGGGCTGCGCGATGGAAGCCGGTCATCGACTCGCTCCGGTCAGGTCAGCGGGATCCCCGCGCGGCGAACCGTTTGGCGTGCGCCTGCGCTTCGGCCAACACGCGTCGTTCGATGTCCGGAGTTCGCGCAACGATGAACGGCGGGAGGCGTTCGTTGGTGGCGGGCGTGGTATGGTCGCGTTCGTCCAGGAAACGCGGCGAGAGTCCGGCGGCGGCCAACACCCCGAGCCCGCCGACGATGTCCCAGGGATTTTTCGGCGTCACGCTGACGACCGCATCGGCTTCCCCGTAGGCCACGAGGGCAAGCTTGTACGCGATGCTGCCGATGGCGGTGAGCGGAAGCTCGGGACTCCATCCCGCGAAACGATCTTTGGAGAGGTCGGTGCGGCTGACCAGGATGCGAAGACCGGTCGCGGCGGCACGCGCGCCGGGCAGGGTCCGTGTGTCGGCCGGTCGGCGGCCGGTGGTGACGGCTCCGGCCATCACGACCCCGCTGGGAGGGTGCGCGATCGCCCCGGCGACCACGCGGCGCCGCCACACCAGGCCGACCGACACCGCGTATTCGGGCAGGCCTTCGACGAACTCGCGCGTGCCGTCGATGGGGTCGACCACCCAGGTGAACGCGCCTTGCACCGAGTCCACGAGGCTTTCTTCCGACAGCCATCCGTCCTCGGGAAACCGTGCATCTTTGGCGGCGCGGATGATCCGATCCGCGGCCCGGTCGGCGTCGGTCACCCAGTCGTTCGGTCGTTTCTCTACCGCGACGAAACGGTCCCGGAGCGCCCACACGGCGCTCGCGGCATCGCGCGCCGCGGTTTCCATCGCCGCGAACCGCGTCTCGATCGCCTCCTTCCACGCGGGCGAGGCGTCATCAAGGATCGATGATTCTGGTGGACGTGCCGTCACGATCGTGGCTTGAACGGTGTTGCTCCATCATGGCATTGATCGCGCGTGAAGACAACCGCGCTCGTCTGGACGTGCTTTTAGCGCCGTGTTAGGATGGGACGCGACCCATGGTACAGAAACCGCTGCTCATCATCGCCGCCAGCGAAGTCGACTCCAACCTCTACTACGCCACCCGCTTTCTGGCGCCCGACGCGTTTGTGTTCCTCCGCGATCGCGGCCAGTCCATCATGCTCATGAGCGATCTGGAAATGGATCGAGCCAAGGCGCAGGCCCGGGTCGACACGGTCCTCTCGTATACGGCATACGAAGAGCGTGCCAAGGCCAAGTTGAGCGAGCGGCCGCGGACCGTGCACGTGGTCCACGAGCTCTTGAGTGAACGCGGGATCAAGGAACTCGATGTCCCCGCAAATTTTCCGATCGAGTACGCGGATCTGTTGCGAAGCATGGGCTACGCGATTTCGGTGCGGCCCGATCCGCTGTTTCCAGAACGTGTGCTCAAGCAGCCGCACGAGGTGGAAGCCATTTCCGCCACCCAGCGGGCGGTTGAAGAGGCCGTGGCCGCGGCGATGCAGACCCTTCGCGACGCGGACGTCCGCAACGGCGTGCTTCACGTCGGCGGCGACGTGCTCACTTCCGAACGGATCAAACAGATCATCAACGTCAAACTCATGGAGCGCGACTGCGTCGCACAGCATACCATCGTCGCGTGCGGGTTGGACGCGTGCGATCCGCACAACGAGGGGTCGGGCCCGTTGCTTGCGAACCAGCCGATTATTTTCGACGTGTTCCCGCGATCCAGCCGTAGCCGGTATTTCGCGGACATGAGCCGCACCGTGGTCAAGGGGCGCGCGAGCGACGGCATGAAGCGGTTGTACGACACCGTGCTCGACGCCCAGGAATGGGGTGCGGCGCAGGTCAGAGCGGGGGTCGACGGCCAGACGATTCACGAAGGGATCTGCGAGCGCTTCAGGAGCAACGGATACGAGACCGGTCTGAAAGACGGCCGGATGCAGGGGTTCTTTCACGGCACGGGTCACGGCGTGGGCATCGACATCCACGAAGCCCCGCGCGTGAGCAAAATCCATCACGTGTTGCAGGCGGGCGAGGTCGTCACGATCGAACCCGGTTTGTATTATCCGTCCATCGGCGCCGCGCGGATCGAGGACATGGTGTTGGTCACCGCGGACGGCGGTATCAATCTCACGCGCTTCCCCAAAGAGCTCGAACTGTAGAGCCTGTTCATGAGTGGCCGTCTGCGGCGTTGTCGCTGCGCATCCGGTGCTCACGTACGCACACAGTACGCTCCGCTCCGGTGCTCGCTCCGCCTTGCATCCGACGCACTCCTGAACAGGCGCCAGCCGACTAGTCGGCTGGTAAGGGCGTGACGACGTGGCGGGTTTGCGTTCTGAAAAAACTGTGGCCGAGTCGGCGTCGGAAATGGTTCAGGTCGTATTGCCCAACGACACTAACCCCTTGGGCAACGTCCTGGGAGGCCGGGTGATGCACTGGATCGACCTGGTGGGGGCGATCGTGGCCTATCGTCACTGCCACGGTCCGATCGTGACGGCGTCGATCGACCGTCTGGATTTCCGGCATCCCATCAAGCTGGGAGAAATCGCGCTCCTGAAGGCGCGCTTGATCTACGTCGGGCGAACGTCGATGGAGGTCGTCGTGGACGTGTACGTGGACGATCCGCCGAGCGGGACGCGCAAACAGACCAGCACCGCGCGCGTCACCTACGTGGCCATCGACAAGAAGGGCCAACCCGTCCAGGTGCCGGGTTTGCGCCTGACGTCGGACGAGGAACGTCGTCTGTTCGAGGAGGCGTTGGCTCGACGCCGAGCCGAGGGGCGGGCCTAAAGAGCGTGGGGTTCCGTTTTTGGGATTCTCGGCTATCCTGTCTGCGATAACTCCATGCGCGCCACCGTCCAGGTTCAGAAGTTCAATCCCGAAACCGACGCCGCGCCCCGGCTGCGCGAGTATCAGCTCGACGTGGCGTGGCGCGGGAACACGGTCCTCGACGCCCTATTTCAAATCAAACACGAGCTGGATGGCTCGTTGACGTTCCGCGCCTCCTGCCGGAGCGCCATCTGCGGATCGTGTCCGATGGTCATCAACGGCCGCGAGCGGCTCGCTTGCCAGACGCTGGTGGCAGACGAGATCGACCGCTGCGGGCGGATCGAGGTGCGGCCGTTGCGGCAGATGCGGGTGATCAAAGACTTGGCCGTGGAGCTCGATCCCTTCTGGGGCAAGGTCCGCGCGATCACCCCGTACCTAACCCCGAAACCGAACCGTGACGCCGTGGCGCTCCCTCAAGATGTCGAGGGCGGGTTCCACAACGTGGACGCCTGCATCATGTGCGGAGCGTGCGTGTCGGCCTGTTCGAGTCTGGAGGTCTCGCCGGGCTTTCTCGGGCCGGCCGCGCTGGCCAAGGCGTACCGGTTCGTCGCCGATCCTCGCGAGGGCCGGACGCGCGACCGACTGGAGTCGCTGGGCGGCGAACATGGGATCTGGGATTGCGTGCGCTGCAATTTCTGCGTGGAGGTCTGCCCCAAGGACGTCAAACCCATGGAAGCGATCATTCGGCTACGCCGCGAGGCCCTGCGAGAGGGACTGACGGACCACCCCGGCGCCAGGCACATCACCACGTTCATGGCGATCGTGCGACGCGAGGGCCGACTCAACGAGGCACGGATGCCGGTGGCCATGGTGTGGCCGAACCTGCGGCGGATGCTCGCCATCGTTCCGCTCGGGATCAGAATGTTTCTGAAAGGCAAAGTTCCGGCGTGGTTTCACCGGCCGATCCCGGGCATCCGGGAGATCCGCCGCCTGTTCGATGCCAGGGAGACCTCCAAATGAAGTACGCATTCTACACAGGCTGCGCCGCCAAAGGCGCTTGCCCCGAGCTCTATCAGTCGGCCGTCAAAGTGGCCAAGCTGCTGGGCATCGAACTGGACGAAATGACCAGCGCGGCGTGCTGCGGAGCGGGCGTCGTTCGAGAGGGGGACGCCGACCTGAGCCTGGCCATCAATGCCCGGACGTTCGCGCAGGCGGAAGCCAAGGGGCTGCCGGTCTTGACCATCTGCGGCACCTGCCAGGGCGTGTTGGCGAATGCGAATAAGACGCTCAAGGAGGACCCTGCGGCGCGCGATCGGGTCAATGCAATGCTGGCGCCCGACGGGATCGCGTACCGCGGCACCGTCGACGTCAAACACTTCCTGTGGGTGTTGATTCAAGACGTGGGGCTGTCGAAGCTGCGTCAAGCGGTCAAACGTTCGTTGGCCGGGCTGCGCGTGGCCCCGTTTTACGGCTGTTATATCCTGCGCCCGTCCAAGGATTTGGGGCTCGACGATCCGAACAACCCCACGTCGCTGGAGGAGTTGATCACCGCGTTGGGTGGGGAGCGCATCGACTACAGCGGCCGGATCAAATGTTGCGGATTTCCGCTGGTCTTGGAGAATGAACCAATGGCGCTGGCCATGGGCGGAAACGCGACCGCCGAGGCCAAAGGCGAGGGCGCCGACTGTATGGTGACCCCGTGTCCGTTGTGCCACATGAGTTTGGATATTTACCAGGAACGCGCCGGTCGCCAGCGCGGCGAGCGTTTGGACATGCCGGTGTTTCACCTTCCGCAACTGGTCGGCCTTGCCCTCGGTCTCTCGGAGCAGGACCTCGGATTGTCGCGCCACATGGTTCCGGTGACGAAGGCGATGGGTAAAATCGCGTCGCCGACCTCGTAATCGACCGGGCATAGGGCGACTGCCGGGTCGCCCAGCTTCCCTTGCAGAAGGCCGCGCAAGTGGGCTAAGATGCGGCTCTTAGCTTCAGAGGGTTCGCCACGTCCATAGTTAGGGAGCGGGGGATGGGACGGCGCAAGATCAGTGTGATCGGGGCCGGCAACGTCGGCGGCACCACGGCCCAGCGGTTGGCGGAGCGGAACCTCGGGGACGTCGTGTTGTTGGACATCAACGAGGGACTCGCCAGGGGCAAGGCGCTCGACATCATGGAATCGGCGCCGCTCGAAGGATTCGACACCCGGGTCACGGGCACCGCGAACTACGAGGACACGGCAGAATCGGACCTGGTCGTGGTCTCGTCCGGCGTTCCCCGCAAACCAGGGATGAGTCGCGACGACCTGCTCAGGATCAACGCCGAAATCGTGCAGACCGTGGTCCGGGAGGTGGCGAAACGCTCTCCCCGGGCGATTCTGCTCATCGTCTCCAATCCGCTCGACGCCATGACCTACGTGGCGTATCGAGAAAGCGGGTTTCCGAAGGAACGGGTGATGGGGATGGCGGGGGCGTTGGATGCGGCGCGGCTGCGGACGTTTATCGCCATGGAGTTGGGCGTGTCCGTGGCCAACGTCCACGCGTTGGTTCTCGGTGGACACGGCGACACCATGGTGCCGCTCATGCGGTACACCACGGTCAACGGGATCCCGGTGGATCAACTGATCCCGGCCGACCGGCTGGACGCGTTGGTCAAGCGAACGAGGGAAGGCGGGGCGGAGATCGTCAATCTGCTCAAGACGGGCAGTGCGTTCTACGCCCCGTCGGCAGCGGCGGTGGAGATGGCGGAGGCGGTGTTGGCCGATCGGCATACCGTGATTCCCAGCGCCGTGTATTGCATGGGTGAATACGGAATCCAGGGGCTCTTCGTGGGCGTTCCCGCTCGACTCGGTGCACGTGGTGTCGAGTCGATCGTCGAAGTGGATCTCTCGGCTTCGGAGCGGTCGCAGTTGGAACGGTCCGCCGCGGCGGTCCGCGAACTCTGCGATAAAGTTGACGCCGCCCGAAAATAAGAAAAAGTCCGTCCCAGTGTCAGTCACAACGATTCTCCTCGAAGGCGTCCCACCCGACGGCACTCTCGATCTCGCGGCGTATGAAAGGGCCGGTGGCTACGAGGCGCTCCGGAAGGTGGTCGCGGGGTTGGCCCCGGAAGACATCGTTGAGGAGATCAAGCGCTCGAATCTTCGGGGCCGCGGCGGAGCGGGGTTCCCGACCGGCAAGAAGTGGGAAATGGCGCTTGCGAAGCGCGGCCGGGTCAAATACGTGTGCTGCAACGCCTCCGAAGGCGAACCCGGAACGCTGAAAGATCGCCACCTCATTCGGGCCAATCCCCACCTACTGATCGAGGGCGTCATCATCGCCGCGTACACCGTGGGCGCGGATGAGGCGTACATCTTCCTGAAGGACAAATTTCACGAAGAGCATCGGATCCTAGCCGGCGCTCTGGACGCGGCGCGAAATAAGGGATACTGGGGATCGTCGGTGCTCGGCTCGTCTTTTGGGGTGACGGTGCACCTCTTCCGCGGTCCAGACGCCTACATCGCGGGCGAAGAAACCGCGATGCTGGAGTCGATCGAGGGCAAGACGCCCCGACCGCGGCAGAAGCCGCCGTATTATCCGATCCAATACGGGCTGTTCGGCCTGCCCACGCTGGTCAACAACGCCGAGACCCTCGCCAACGTTCCCAAGATCGTGCTGCGGGGCGGCGCGTGGTTCGCGGCCGTGGGTTCCCCGACCAGCCCAGGCACCATGCTCTTCAGCCTCACCGGTTCCGTGGTGCGACCCGGCGTGTACGAACTCCCTCTGGGAACACCGCTGCGCTCGCTCATCTACGAGACCGGAGGGGGGATCCCCGAGGGCCGTGCGCTGAAGGCGGTCTTCCCCGGGGGGCCATCGCAGACCGTCCTGACGGCGAAAGACCTCGATGTTCCCCTTGATTTCGATTCGCTCAAGCGGATCGGGTCGGGATTGGGAACAGCCGGGGTGATGGTGTACGACGACCACACGTGCCTGATCCGCGTGGCGATCGAGTTCGCGCGGTTCTACCAGGAAGGATCGTGCCGGCAGTGCCCGCCGTGCGAGCTGGGCACGCAAAACATCGCCGACCTGCTGGCCAAGGTCGAGAACGGGGAAGCGGCTCCCAAGGACCTGGACTTTTTGGTCCAGGTGTTCGGGTTGGTGAGGGGGCGAGGATATTGCGACCTCGTGAGCAGCGCGGTGCGATCAGCCGAGGGCACCCTCAGGCTTTTTCGCGACGAATACGACGCGCATATCGCTGGTCACGGCTGTCCGTTCCCCCAAGCCGTACCGCGTCCAAAGGCCCTATGACCCCGCGTTTTGTTGCCCGGATGGCCTAGGACTCCGCGCTCATTGACAAGGTTTCCAGCCCGATGCTACGATACCAACACTTTTCAAGTATTTTTGCAGCGGTTTCAATCACATCGGCGAAGACAACGAGGGCGACTCATGTTGGTTATCACGGAGAAGGCGAGTGCCAAAATCAAGACGCTACTGGCTGACGAAAACAAGCCCCACCACGGTCTGCGGGTGTATGTCTCGGGTGGGGGGTGCCAGGGATTCCAGTACGGAATGACGTTCGAAGAGCACGCGAATCCCGACGACACGATCGTCGAGGCGCATGGCGTCAAGGTATTCATTGACGCGCAGAGCGCGCCGATGCTCACCGGCGCGGAGGTCGACTACGTCGACAGCCTGCAGGGATCAGGGTTTGCGATCAAGAATCCGCAGGCCAAGTCTTCCTGCGGGTGCGGAAGTTCGTTCAACGCGTAACGGCCAGGCCACGTGGCGAGCGCTCGTTATCAACCGGAATGGGACAATGCGGAGCGCGCGCTGGCGGATCGCCCGCGGCTGGACGCGGATGAATTCTGCACCGCGGCGTGGCGCGAGTGGTTGACGGCGATGGTCGTAGTCGAGATGGCGCGGTCCGAAACGCGCGTTTCGTGGCACTAGTCGGGACGTGGCGCATCCAGTGACGGAGCTCCTGGCGGTAACGGACGTGTTGGGCCGGCGGGACGACAACAGAAGGAGGAAGGCGTATGTCGGTCAGGATCACTGAGGAATGTATTTCATGCGGGGCCTGCCTGCCGGAGTGCCCGAATGAAGCGATTTTTGACAGCCGGGCGGCGGCTGAGGCCGCCGGGTGGCACGTTTCCGAGGGAGACGGAATGGCCGACGGCCTGTACGTGATCACCTATGATCGGTGCACCGAATGTGTGGGCCACTATGACGCGCCGCAGTGCGCGGCCGTGTGCCCGGTGCCGGATTGCTGCGTGTCGGATCCCCAGCATCCCGAGACCAAAGACGTGTTGCTCGAGAAAGCGCGACGACTCAATCCCGACAAGGAGATCGACCCGAACAAGGTCTGGTCCGGCGTGCGCGGTTAATCAAACCCGCGAAATGAGACACGAGAGGCTGGGCGGGCGAACCCCGTCCAGCCTCTCGTCTTTTGCGTCGACACAGGATCGAACGCATGGAGGCCTTTTCTCGCGACGAGGTGGAATTCCTCAAACAGGAGGGCCCGTTTGCCTGGAAAGAACGTCTGACCCAGCGAATCAAGACCGCGCTGGAGGCTCTCCACGACGCGCTGGCCGCACGGCTCACCCCGGACGCTCTGCTCGCTCCCGAGGAGATGGACTGGACGAGGTGGCAGCTCGTTCGCGGCGAACGGTTCGGCGACCGACCCTACGCCTACGTCGACTTCCCGCAGCATTTTTTCCGAGACGAGAAGTTTACCTACCGGTCGATGTTCTGGTGGGGGGAAGGGTTGTTTTTCGCACTGATCCTGGAAGGGAACCTGCTCGATCGGTATCGGGCCAATCTCGACAAGTCGTACGCAGCCGTGGCGGACCAGGAGTTGTCCTTATCGCTGGCCCAAACTCCCTGGGTGTGGCGCGCTGCAGGACCCAGCGTCCTTGCGATTCAGACGGACAACCGGGACTCGGTGATATCAGCCGCGCGAAACCGAACGGTGCTCAAACTGCAGCGCTGGGTGTCGCTCAATCGGCTGATCGAGCCCGACATGATCGTGCGTGAAGGCGTGGAAACGTTCAGCCGGCTGTTGCCGGTGATTGCCAGGAACTCCTGAGAGCAAGCGACAGCGAGCCCGGCCAGGAATGCGTCAGATGCAAGGCGCCGCGAGCACCGGACGGAGTACTCCCAATGGGCTTTTACGTGAGAACGCGGTTTGTGCGTGGCGAAGCAACCGGATGCACAGCGGCAACGCCGCAGATGGCCATTCCTGGCCGGGCTAAAACTGGTTTTTGAAGTAGACCAGGAGGTCGCGCACTGACAGGACACCCACCATCTTGCCCTCTTCGGTGATCACGAGGTGACGGATGGCGCGTTCGCTCATCAAGGCGTTGGCTTCAACCGCGCCCTTCTTGATGTCCAAGGTAATGATTGGGCTGCTCATGACGCGGTGAACGGGCGAGTGGTCGACATCGAGGCCTTCGGCGACCCCTCGGCGGACCACGTCGGTCTCGCTGACGATTCCGATGTACTCTCCGTGCGACTCGACCAGCAGCGACCCCACGCCTTTCTCGCGCATCAGACGGGCGGCGTCGCGCACCGACGCGTCGCGATCGATGGCCTTGATGTCGCGGTTCATGAGGACGGCGAGTGGGAGCATACCGGCGTTTGCTCGGGGAGTGACGGCATCCGAGCACTCGACGGCGGGATTATACAGAGGTCGAAAGAAAGGGGTCAAGCCGCGAGCGGTGCGCTGGCGCCGGTTGACAGGCGTGAGACCGAGCCGCTATCCTCACGCGACCGAGGTCACTCATCGTGGTCCAACTCGACGTTCCAATACAGGTAGTCTTTCCAGACCGATGGAGTATGAGACAGGCCGATGGTCATGGCCAGCGCCGGATTCCAGGCGGGTCTGACCGGCGCCTTGATCAGCTTCATCCGAGCCTCGCCCGGCGTGCGGCCGCTCTTGTGGTTGTTGCAGCGCCAGCACGCGGTGACGATGTTCTCCCAGCTCTTTCGTCCGCCCCGCGCAATGGGTACGACGTGGTCGAACGTGAGATCCTCGGTCCGAAAGCGTTTGCCGCAATACTGGCACTGGTAGTGGTCGCGGATGAAAATATTCGCGCGCGAGAACTTGACGCCGCGGCGAGTGGGTTCGATCCGGACCAGTTTGAGCAGGCGGAGCACCGCAGGCAACGGAAACGTGGTGGACACCCCGCGAATGCGCCGATCGTAGACTTCGAGGACCTCCACCTTTTCCTGCCACAACAGCGTGATAGCCTTCTGCCAGTGGATGATCCGAAGGGGTTCGTACGTGGAGTTCAGCAGCAGGGCTTGATCCATCAGCGCAGCTCGTTCCCGGTGCGTAAAATCCAGTTTATCAACTTTGGGTGCGAGGCGCAACGAGCCTGCGGCCGGGCTCCGGTCCCGTCGTGATCCGGCCCTACCGAGACAAAACGCCAGTGATCGACCCCTCGGTCTACGTTGACCCGGGAGCCCAGATCGTCGGGGACGTGGTGATCGGCGCGCACTCGAGCGTGTGGTGTAACGCCGTGGTGCGCGGCGACGTGAACGTGATCCGTATCGGCGCCCGGACCAACATCCAAGACCTCGCCATGCTCCACGTCACCCGGCGGACAGCGCCGTTGCACGTGGGAGACGAAGTCACGATCGGGCACGCGGCCATCCTTCACGGCTGCACGGTCAAGAATCGATGTCTGATCGGAATGGGCGCCATTATCATGGACGGGGCCGTCATTGGCGAGGAATCGATCGTGGGGGCCGGAGCGCTGGTGACCGAGGGAACCGTGATCCCCCCGCGAAGCCTGGCGGTTGGGGCCCCGGCCGCGGTGCGACGCGCGTTGCGTGCGGAGGAGATCGCGTTCTTGGCGGAAAGCGCCGCGAATTACGTCAGCGACGCGGCCGACTATCGAGCCGATCCGTCGAACAACCAGCGATAGACTGCGTCGTGGATCGCGGGGCGGAACGCGGCGATGCTCTGGTTGTCGCGGGTCGGGTGGACGCGATTGGTGAGCAGGATCACCGTCAGGTCGCGGTCGGGATCGACCCAGACCGAGGTGCCGGTAAACCCGAGGTGACCGTAGGCGCGCTGGGAAAAGAACCGGCCCGACGTTGACGGCGGCGTCGGCACGGTCCACCCGAGCGTCCAGCCGCCTTGTCCCAGATCGGACTGGCGGGTCAAGAATTGGGTCGTCAGATCGGCCGGCCATAACGCGGAGCGACCGAGCGTCGCCTCCCGCCACGCTCGAACCAAGCCCCGCACCCCCAGCGCATCGCCGAACAGTCCGGCGTGGCCTGCCACGCCGCCCATGGCATAGGCGTTTTCATCGTGGACCTCGCCCCGCAACACCCGACCTCGCCACGGGCAGCGTTCGGTGGCGGCCACGCGGCGCCCGGTCGACCATTCACGCTGCTTCGGGTCTTGGACCGGAAGGTATCCCACTGACGACAGGCCGAGCGGCGTCAACAGGCGCTGGTGGGCCAACTCATCCAATGGGTGGCTCCCGCTCTGCTCCGCGACGGCGCCCAGCAAGATGAATCCCAGATCGCTATAACGACTTTCGGCGCCCGGTTCGCTCAGGAGAGGCTCCTGTACAACGGTCGTCACGATGTGACGCTTGCCCTCCGGGGTGGCCACGAGCGCAGGTTCCAGGTCCTGATACAGAGGGCGCCAGGCGGGCAATCCGGCGGTATGGGTCAACAGGTGCCGCAACGTGACGCGAGCCTTGGCGCCCTCCGCCCAGCCGGGGAGGTGGGTGGCCACCCTGTCGTCGAGCGAGAGCCGGCGTTCCGCGACCAGCGACAAGGTGAGGGCGGCGGTGACCAGCGGTTTGGTGAGGGACGCGAGGTCAAACACCGTGTCAGGGGTCATCGGTTCCGCCACCGGGTCCGCGGCGGCGGAACCGTAGGCGTCGAAAAACACGATCTCTCTCGCCACGTCCACCAGGAGCACGCCGCCGGGAAACACGGCGTTGGAGACGGCATCCGTCATGGCGGCATGAAGGGGATGAGGCACGGCGGACATTATACTCCGATCGTGGTGTGAAGCGGCCCGCACCCGTGGTTCTGTCCAGCGCCCTTGTGCTATGATAGCGGCGTGTTTCGCCTGAGCAAATCGCCGTCTTTACCGTCGCAAACCCTTCAAACCGCGCAGGCGAGCGCCGAGAAAATCCACCCATTGACCGACGGCGCGATCGCCGCCCTGGTGACGTTGTTGGAACGCGAATCCAAACGGGAGAACGTGGCCATCATCCGCTGTCGTCTGGAAGAACTGGGAGCCCTGGCGTTGCCGTGGCTGGACGCTGCGGCTGCGGAACGAGACACTCGGGACGGAGCCGCCGCAGCGTTGGCCACCCATATCCGTCGCCAAGCCCTCGACGCGGAGTGGAGCCGCTGGGCGGGCGCCCTCGACGCGGATCTCGAGGGCGGCGCGTTGTTGATCGATCGGTTCGGCGACCCCTTGCGCGATCCGTCGGAGGTCTCGCACCGCTTGGACCAGTTGGCCGACCGGCTGGGCCGCCAGCTGACCGGGGCGTCGGATGTCGAAGAGAAACTCACGCGGCTCAGGGCCTTCCTCTTTTCGCAGGTGGGATTTCGCGGCAACACTGCGTCGTATGACGACCCCCGGAACAGCTACCTGTCGGATGTCCTGGCTCGTCGACGGGGTATTCCGGTCTCGTTGTCGGTCGTGGTGATGCTGCTGGCGCGGCGGCTCAACCTGCCCATCGTGGGGGTTGGCATGCCCGGCCACTTCCTCGTCCGATACGGAACCCAGCCGTCCGGGCCCTACCTGGACGCGTTCGGAGGCGGGCGGGTGTTGACGCGTGAAGACTGCGCGGCGTGGTTGCGTGCGTCGGGGTTGACCTTCGATCCCCGCATGCTGCGCCCGGTGGGCCCCCGCTACATCGTCGCGCGCATGCTTCGCAACCTGGTGGCGGTCTTCACCAAACGAGGAGCCTCGACCGAAGCACAACTGTTGACCGGATATCTCAAGCGCGTCGTCGGCGTGTCCGAATCCGGCGCCGCGGGCGTGGCTGGGGTCAAACTTCCGGACGCTGACGGTCCGGCGTAACGCGAACCCCATGCGTTCGAGCGCTCCGTGAAGATCCCATTTCCGACCACACCGCCGGCCGCCGCGCTGGTCGATATCACGATTCTCGGCCGACGGTACCGCGTCCGGTCCGACGTCTCGTTGGTGTGGGCGCTCTATGACGAAGGCTACATCGCCGCCAGCAATCGGTTCTGTTGGAACGGCACGTGTCTGTACTGCACGGTGACGCTGGTGCTGCCGAACAGCACCCTCGCCGTGAAGGCCAAAGCCTGCGAGGTGTATCCCACGCAGGGACTGGCCGTGATTAAACTCGGCGGGGAGTTCTGTCTGCCGGCGCGCCTCGCGTCGTGAAAGTCGACCTTACTCCGTTCAAATCGCTGCTGAGCCCGCACCGAGGTGCGATGGTCGAGGCCTCGCTGCTCGTGATGGGGGTCGCCACGCTCAACCTGGCGCTCCTGTGGCTGTTCCGGTACTTCGTCGACCATGTGTTGGTCCGCCACGACACCACCGCCCTGTGGCGCATCATCTGGGCCGCGCTCGCCCTCTTCGCGCTGCACAGCGCGATGTCCGTCCGTCAATATGTGGTTATCGCCCGCGTCGGCCAGCGCATCGTCACCGCGTTGCGGCTGCGTGTGGTCGAGCATCTGACGACACTCTCGCTGGATTTTTTCGTCAAGCGGCGGACCGGAGAGCTCATGTCCCGCGTGACCAACGACGTCGGGACCGTCCAGCAGGTGGCCACGACCCTTCCCGTGGACCTGGCCAAACAGGCGGTCACCTTCGCGGGCGCGATGGCTTTGTTGCTGTATATGAACTGGCGCCTCTGTCTGGCCGTGTTGGCGGTGGTGCCGTTGGTCGTATTGGTGGCGCGAATCTTCGGACGTCGGCTGAAGACGCTCTCGACCGAGAGCCAGGACCGCACCGCTGAATCCGCCACCATCTTGGAGGAAATGATTTCCGGTATCAAACTGGTGAAGTCGTTCGTGATGGAGCGCTGTGAGCGTGAGCGGTTGGCGGCGCAACTGGCTCGGGCGGACGCCGTGGCGTTGCGGCGTGCGACGCTGCTCGGGGTGTTCGTGCCCGTGATCACGTCGCTCACCCTAATCGGGGCGTTGGGCGTGTTGTGGTACGGCGGGGTGCAGGTGATCCGGGGGGCCATGACCCCCGGGGACCTCGTGGCGTTCCTGTTGTTCGGCGGAATTCTGATGGGACCGTTTTCGGCCGTCGCGCGGCTGTTCACCCAGATCAAAGAGGCGCAGGGCGCCATGCAGCGCGTGAACGAAATCCTGAACGAACGGCCGACGGTGCAAGACGCGGCGCGGCCGGCCCCATTGGGAGTGGTGACGGGACGGGTCGAGGTCCGCGACGTGGTGTTTGCCTATGACAACGGCCGCCCGGTTCTCCAGGGCGTCAGTCTGACCGCTGAGCCGGACCAAATCGTGGCGTTGGTCGGGCCGAGCGGCGGCGGCAAAACCACGCTGGTGCATCTTATCCATCGGTTCTACGACCCCTCGTCGGGCGCAATTTTCGTCGACGGTCGCGACATCCGTTCGATCCGCCTCGCGGACCTCTATGCGCTGATCGCGTTCGTCCCGCAGGAGACCATACTCTTCGGGGGCACGGTGGAGGAGAACATCCGGTTCGGGCGGCCCGCCGCGACGCGCGAAGAGCTCGCCGCGGCGGCGGGAGCCGCCCACGCTCACGCCTTCATCCAAGCGTTGCCGAACGGCTACGAGACCGTGGTGGGTGAAAAAGGCGTCCGCCTGTCCGGCGGACAACGGCAGCGCATTGCCATCGCGCGGGCGATCCTCAAAGATCCGCGCATTCTGTTGCTGGACGAGGCGACCTCGGCGCTCGACAACGAGTCCGAAGTGCTCGTGCAGGACGCACTCGATCGACTCATGAAAGGTCGGACCACCATCGTGGTCGCCCACCGACTGTCCACGATCCAGCGCGCGGATCAGATCCTCGTGTTGGATCAAGGGCGGATCGTGGAGCGGGGGACTCACGTCGAATTGCTGGCCACCCGCGGCCTCTACCACCGCCTGTCTCTGGCGCCTTCGGCTGGGACGGGTCTGTGAGTCGGGCGGGTGCGTCGGCTGACAGGGCCGGAGGAGGGTAGGAAACGTGCTCGAAGCGTTCGAACCCGTTAAACAAGCCGTTGCGGAGAACCGCCTGCGGCTGGCGATCCAGAAACCCAAGGCACGCAAATTGTTGATCCTGCCGACGCCCGACCAGCGGCGGTGGGCACCGGCCGGTTTGGTGTGGTTTGCCCGCGCGCTGGGGGTACTGTTCATCGGTTCGTCGCTGGCTGCTGCCTACGCGTGGTTGACGTGGGAACTGATGCATATGATCTTCGCCTGTACGATCAGCCTGGTGTCCTTGCGATACCTCGATCGCATTGCGGCCCACTTTACTCAGGACAAAGCCTTGTCCGACGAAGCGTTCTTCCACGCGGGCCGTGAATCCGGGTTGATCGAGCTTGAGCCCGTCACCGGCAGCGCGGAATCCCGCTGATCGTTCCGATACGAGTCGCGCACCGCACCAAAGAGACGCGTCTGTGGACAGCCGACTGAGCGTCCTGGACCATCCGTCCGATCGCCCGCGCGAACCGGGGCGACGTGTTGCATTGGCGGTGGGTCTGGTCCTGCTCGTCTTCGCCGCCCACGGCGGTTCGCTCGCCGGTGGATTTCGGTACGACGATCATCACGTCATCGTGGAGAACCCGGCGATTCGTTCGTGGACCGCCAGCACGCCGTCAGAGGGCGCCGGCTTCCGACCCGTCACCATGATGTCGTTTGCGATCAACCACGCGGTGTTCGGCGACGGACCGGTCTCGTACCTCGCCGTCAACCTCGGACTGTACGCGTGTTTGACGCTGATGGTGTTCGCCGTGGGAAGCCTGTTGCTGGGCAGCGTGGCTTGGGGGGCGGTTGCCGGAGCGATCTTTGCGGTCCATCCGGTCAACACGGAGTCGGTCAATTATATCTCCGCGCGGTTCTCGCTGTTGGCGGGCTTGTGGACCGTGATCTCTGTGTGGGGGTTCGTGAAGGCCGTAGACTCCGGGCGGGGGAGATGGCTCGCCGTGGCGCTCGGGGCATTCGTGCTCGCACTGCTGAGCAAGGAGTCGGCGTTGGCCGTCGTGATCCCGTTGGCGGCCTATGCGTTCGTCCTGCCAAGCGGATTGCTCGCTGACGCGCGTCGCGGACAGGTTCACCGTCGGCTGCTGGCGGTCGTCCCATTTGGAATCGTGGCGATCATCTACCTGGCGGCTCGGTCTTCCGTGGTTGGACAGGTGCCCGTGGAGCCGCACACGGCGGTCCATCCGGTCTGGACCTTTGTCGAAATCGTGTGGCGCTCGCTGAGCCTCTGGGTCTGGCCGTGGCCGCTCGGCACGGTGCACGAGCTGACGTTCGTCCAGCGCGCCGACATCGCCCTCGGCGCGCTGCTGGTCGCGGCTTCGGTGGCGTGGCTTGCGCTCGGCCTCGCGTGGTGGCGGCGCGCACCTCTGGCCGTGTGGCTGTCGATCTGGATCGTGTCGTCGTTCCTCATGCTGGCGCCGCTCCCGTGGATCACCACCAAGGCGTTGCTGATGGAGAACCGCATCCTCATGGCATCGGCCGGTCTGGCATGGCTCACGGCCCGCGGCGTTCAGCTCGCGTGGCGACGATGGGCGGATCGGTTGGGGGCTCGCTCCGCCGGGAGGACGACGGTCCTCGTCGCTGGGACCGCCCTGCTGGTCGTCGCGGTGCTGGTCGATCGGTCGCGGTCCGCGGTGTGGAGCGATGAGCGCCGGCTGTGGGCCGAGGTGGTGGAGCGAGCTCCGGACAACGCGTCGGCGTACGTGGAACTCGGTCGAGCCTATCGCGACCACGGGGAGCTGGACAAGGCGGAGGCGGTGTTGCGTCGCGCGGTGACGCAGCTTCCCGACTATCCGTTGGGATACTGGAATCTCAGCGCGGTCTACGCATCACAGGGGCGATACGACGAGGCCCGGCTGATGGTGATCCAGGGGATTGCCCGCGAGCCCGGGTTTTGGAAGGGTCACCACCTCTTGGGTGAAATCGAACTCAAGACGGGACGACTTCAGGATGCCGCCACCGCGTTTACGCGAGCGGTGGCACTCAATGCGTGCGACGTGGAGGCGCTGACCCGCCTGGCCGCGATCGCGTACCAGCAAGGCGACGCGACGGAAGCGAGGAGGCGATATCAGGACGCGGTGGCCTGCGATCCCGGCAACCGAGAGGCGCTGAACAGCCTCGCGGGGCTGGCGATCGCCCGCCGAGACTGGGAGGAAGCGCTCGCGTATGCGGACGCGGCGCTCCGCGCAGCCCCAGAGTTTCTCGAAGCGGAGTATCACCGTGCCGTGGCGTTGACCGGTCTCGGTCGCGGGGAGGCGGCGCGCGAAGCGCTTGAGCGCGTGTTGGCCCGTATGCCTGAAGAACCGCGGTACGCGGCGTATCGCCAGGCGGTCGCGGATCTGCTCAACGCGAGCAGGCCCTGATCACGAGCCGCGCGTCGGATCAGGCGGGCTTTCGCATGGCGTCGATCAGAATTTGCGCGACCTCGGCCCGGGAAAACTCCGGGGGCGGCATGACGCCGGTGCTCAACATCTCTCGGACCTTGGTACCGGACAGGGCGACGTGATTGGCCGCGTCGTGGGGACACGTTTTCGCGGACGCCATGCTGCCGCACGTCTTGCAGTAGAACGTGTTGTCGAAAAATAACGGGGTGATGCCCAACTCACCGTCCTTGAACTCGGCAAAGATATGGTGCGCGTCGAACGAGCCGTAGAAGTTGCCGACGCCGGCGTGATCGCGCCCGACGATAAAGTGCGTACACCCCCAATTTTTCCGCACGATGGCGTGAAAGATGGCTTCCCGCGGTCCCGCGTATCGCATCGCGGCCGGGAGCAGGCCGAGCAGGGTCCGGTTCTTGGGGTAATAGTTAGCCAGTAAGGCCTGGTAACAGCGCATTCGTACGTCTGCCGGAATGTCGTCCGACTTGGTTTCGCCGACCAAGGGATGGATAAAGAGCCCGTCCACGATTTCGAGCGCGCACTTCTGGATGTACTCGTGCGCGCGGTGAATAGGGTTGCGGGTCTGAAAGCCCACCACGGTCTTCCAGCCTCGTTCGGCGAAGGCCTTTCTGGCGTGGGCGGGGTCGAGACGATACTCGTGAAAATCCGGGTGAACCTGCCGCCGCAACACATCGACCTTCCCGCCCAGCAGCACCTCGCCGCGTCGGAACAAGTAGTCCACCCCGGGGTGTTTGCGGTCCTCGGTGCGGTAAATCGCGCGCGCCGCGTGGGCCTTGTCGCGCTGATACCGCTCTTCGAGGTGCAGAATCGCGGCCACCGCTCCCGACTCGTCCACCAGCGAGAGGTCGCGGCCGTCTCGGAGCGAACTCGCCTGGTCCTGATCAACCGCCAGGATGATGGGGAGACTCCACGGCAAGCCGTTGGCCAGATGCATGCTGTCGCGCACGCTCTCATAGTCCTTCCGCCCCATAAAGCCCTCGATCGGGCTGTACGCCCCGACCGCGATGAGATCGAGGTCCGATCGCTCGCGCGCGTTGAGCGTCACCTTGGGCAACTCGCCGGCGCGACGTTCGAGCTCGGCTCGCTGGTCGGGGGGGACCATTCGGTTGATGAGGACCCCACCGTGGGGGATGGACAGCGTGGACATGTTCGGCAGCTCCTTTACTTCCAATTGACGAGCGAAATGGATGATGGCCAAAAGAGAGGGGCGTTCCAGGGAACGCCCCTTCACGCGGACATCGTTGAATGCTATGACGCTTTATTTTCGATCACGAGCTTGTAGTGGTCCCCTTCCTGCTCCATCGAGATGACGCGATACCCGTCGGATCTCACGCTGCGCGGGACGTTTTCAGCGGGTTCCCCCGCGTCCAGCAGGACCTCGAGGATCTGAAGGGGGTCCATCTCCTCGAGCTGCAGTTTGGTCTTCACATAATTCATGGGGCACGCCACGCCCAACAGGTTCATCTTAATGACCGGGGCCGCAACCGGTTGAGGCGTCGGCGCGGCCGACACGGCGGGCCCTGCATTCAGTTGCGGTGTCCCCTGCGCCACTTTGAGCGAGGCGTCGATCTTCGCGAACGCCTGCCGACAGGCGTCGGCGAGCGCCTTGGCGTCGCGGACAAACGCTTTCGCGTCATCGAGTGTGAGGTGCGACTTGATCGTCTGGCTCCGCCGCATGGCCGCGTCGTACGCCTCGCGCGGCACCACGCCCTTGTCCACCATCCGTTCCGCGAACTCTTTGAGCACGAGTTCGTTGCTGGTCGGCTCGATGGCCTGGGTGACCAACAGGCCCTTGGCCGCGGCCACGATGCCCAGTTCAGCCCGCATCACGGCGTCCACCGGCTTGTGTTTCTCGATCAGGACGCCGGCGTGGGCGAGTTCGTACTTGGCGTCTTCCAGGTGTTGTTCCACCATGTTGATGACGCCGCCCGCGCACTCGCCCGCCCCGGCCTCGTCCAAGGAGAAGGGTTCGTACGCGCCGTAGTCCAGGTACTGGGCGGGCGCCTGGTCGTGGGCGGGAAGCGTGGTGTAGGGCTCCAGCGCTTTGACGATCGGAGCTTTGCCCACGCGGTCGGTAAACGCGGTGAACGATTCGCCTTGTTGGCGGTGTTCGCGGTAGTAGGCCAGCAAGGCGTCCACCACTTCCGGGATCCGCTTCGCCGGATACTTACCGGCCAGTTGACCGAACGCCACGCCCTGATCGGTCGACCGGCCGCCTAGGTGCAATTGATACGCCGGGATCAAGTGGCCTTCGATGCGATGCCCCAGGCCGTGAAAACCGATGGACGCGATGTGGTGCTGGGCGCAGGAGTTGGGGCAGCCGCTGATCTTGATGTCGACCCCCTTCAGGTCCTCGGCGAACGCGGACCCGCTGTGGGCCAGATGGTCGGTGAGCGCGCTGCCGACTCCCTTCGAGGAGGTGATGCCCAATCCGCACGTATCGGCACCGGGGCACGTGATCACGTCACCCACGCGGTCCGCGCCCGGATTGCCGAGCCCCAATGCGGTGAGCGCGTCGTACAGGGCCGACAAGTCCGCGTCGGCGACCCATCGGAGCAGGAAGTTCTGCTGCACGGTGATGCGGATCGACCCGTGGGCGAATCGCTCCGTGACATCGGCCAGGCCCCGAAGCTGCGCGGTGGTGAGGTCTCCGATCGGAAGGGTGACGAGCGCAGTGGAATAGCCGGGCTGTTTCTGGGCCTTGACGTTGGTGGCGAGCCAGGCGTCGAACCTCGGCGTGCGGCTACCGTTCGTGTGTGTTCGCTTGGCGCCGTTGGTCGGAATCGGTTCCGGTGTCAGATCGAACGGTGCGAGCGTGGATGCTTCGCGACCCTCGCGAATGAACGCGTACTCCTCGGTGTACAGGGCGTAGAATTTCTCAAAGCCGATCTTCTCGATCAGGAACTTGATGCGCGCGAGGCTTCGGTTCTTGCGGTTTCCGTGTCGGTTGAACACGCGCAACACCGCCTCGCAGCGCGGGCGCAGCTCGTCGGCCGGGACCCATTCCTCAAGCAGGTAGGGCTTTTTGGGGCTCGGTCCCAGACCCCCGCCCACGGTGAGGCGGAACCCGGTCTCGGTGCGGCCGTTGACCACCCGGTTCACGGCCAGCACCCCGAAGTCGTGAATCCCGGTCAGGGCGCAATCGCTGGCGCACCCGGAAAACGCGATCTTGAACTTTCGGGGCAAGTTTTCGCACACCGGGTTGCGCAAGAAGTGATACGCCACGCCCTTGGCGTACGGTGTGACGTCGACCACTTCGCCCTGGCAGACCCCGGCGTAGGGGCAGGCGGTGACGTTGCGAACCGTGTTGCCGCACGCTTCGCGGGTGGTGAGCCCCACCTCGGCCAACTGCCGCATGATGGCGGCCGTATACTCCAGCTTGACGAAATGGAGCTGGATGTCCTGCCGAGTGGTCAGATGTGCGATCCCGCGGGAGTAGCGATCGCCGATGTCGGCTACGCGACGAAGCTGGTCCGCGTTCATCCCCCCGAACGGGATCTTGATCCGGACCATCTGCACGCCGTCTTGCCGTTGGCCGTAGATGCCGTGTTGGAGCCGAAAGCGCCGGAAGACCTCGGGGTGGATCTCGCCGCGCAGGAATCGCTGCGCCTCGCGCTCGTAGTTGGCGATTTCTTCCTCGATCTCCTGGGGGATGGTTTGAGTGGCGACGGCCGTCGGTGTCATGACGTGCTCCTTACCGTGAACGCGTTAGCGCGCGACCTTCGTGCTCGCATGCGTGTGCAATCCGCATTCTTTGTGCTCAGGGGACTCCCACCACCAGCGTCCAGCCCGGATGTCCTCGCCCGGTTTGATTGCTCGGGTACAGGGCGCGCATCCGATGCTGGGGAATCCCTCGTCGTGCAGCTTGTTGTACGGCACCTTGTGGGCCTTGATATAATCCCAGACCTGCGATTCTGACCAGTGGATCAACGGGTTGATTTTGGCGATCCCGCGGTGCGCGGCGTCGTGTTCGACCATCGGCGTGTCGGATCGGGTCACGGCCTGGGCGCTTCGCAGCCCGGTGATCCACGCCTGCAAACCGGACAACGCGCGATTTAACGGCTCGACCTTCCGCACCCCGCAGCACTCCTTGCGGTTCTCGATGCTCTGATAGAACAAATTGACCCCTTTGCTGCGAACCATCTTCTCGACCGCGTCCGCTTGAGGAAAATAGGCCTCGATCGAAATGCCGTAGCGGTCGCGAACCGCGTCCATGACCTCGTATGTTTCCGAATGCAGGCGGCCCGTATCCAGGCAGAAGACCCGGGGAGAAGGATGCAGCTTGCGCAGCATGTCCACCAAGACGACGTCTTCGGCCCCGAAGCTGCAGGCCAGCGCCACCTGTCCCTGAAACGTGTCGAGCGCCCACTTGAGCACGGCCTCGGGCGGTTGGGTGGTGAACCGCTGATTGATCGTTTGAAGTTGTTCCTGGCTGTGGCTGGCAGTGGTCGTCATGATCGAGTCAGCTCCTCTTCATAAGTGCTTAAGAAAGGTAAGATTCCCGCTCGAAGCTCGGACTGTTCAGAGCCCAGACGGTCCAACCCCTCTGAATTACTCAGGATTTAGATACTATAGGGAGGGACAATGGAGCATGTCAAGGTATTTCCTGGGAAGCGGGCTTTCCGGGCGCCTTGTCAGAATTCGGTCCGATTTGTTATCGTTACGGTCAGAGTGTCCCGCCCAGATTCTGCGTGAGATAGAGTTGCCCTGGTATTCGATATTCGCCATCCTGGCCCTGGTCTTGGCCAACGGGTTTTTCGCAGCCGCGGAGATCGCCATCCTCACGGTCCGGAAGGGCCGGATCTTGCAACTGGTCGAGGCCGGAAAACATCGGGCCAAAGATGTACAACGGCTTCAGGCCGATCCCGAGCGCTTTCTAGCCACCATTCAAATCGGCATCACGGTG
Source organism: Nitrospirota bacterium (assembly GCA_040757335.1). NCBI lineage: Bacteria > Pseudomonadati > Nitrospirota > Nitrospirota bacterium. The sequence goes on from JBFLXB010000010.1 coordinate 51,985, forward strand.
ATCAGCGCCCTGACCGGTGCGGTGGGCGGCGTCACCGCGATCGAGAACCTGAAACCCTATCTCGAAGGCATCCCGAATCCCGTGCTCCGAAGCGCCAGCGAGGGCATCGCGCTCACCATCGTGGTCGTCTCCATCTCCTATCTCTCGCTCGTCTTCGGGGAACTAGTCCCGAAGTCCCTGGCCCTGCGGTATCCCGAGCACATCGCCCTCTGGGTCGCCTGGCCGATCGACGCGCTGGCGCGACTGTCCTCGGCGGCGGTCAAAATTCTCACGTGGTCGAGCCGGCTCATCTTGAGACCGTTGGGCGCTCCGTCGCGACCGGCGTTTATGCCCGAGGAGGAGATCAAGAGCCTCTTATTACAGGGCCGTGAATCCGGCGTAATCGATTCGACCGAACAGGAGTTGATCCACTCGGTCTTCGAGTTCGCGGACATTTCGGTCAAGGAAGTCATGATCCCTGCCCCGCGGATCCACGCGATCAAGCTGGATACACCGCTCGACGCGGTCTTGGCCGACATTGTCGAGAACAAGTTCTCCCGGTATCCGGTCTACCGCGAGGAACTCAACGACATCTGCGGCGTCGTGTACACCAAAGACATTCTGGATGCCATGGTGCGGCGCTTGCCCATCGACATCAAGGCCCTCATGCACCCGGCCTACTTTGTGCCCGAGAGCATGAAGGTGAGCCACCTCCTCAAGGAGATGCAGCGACGCCACGCTCAGATGGCCATCGTGGTCAATGAATACGGCGCGGTCGAGGGCGTGGTGACCATGGAGGATTTGATCGAGGAGATCGTGGGCGAGATCAGGGACGAATACGATCTCGAGGAACGGGCGGTGGAGCGCATGAAGGACGGCTCCTTGGTGGTGGACGCGTCGCTGTCGGTCCGCGATCTCAAGGAAGAGTACGGCCTCCCCATTCCCGAATCCCCGCTCTACGAGACTTTGGGCGGGTTCGTGATGGCCCAGTTGCAGAACATCCCGCGAAGCGGAGCCATCACACACTACAATCAGCTCAAATTTACGATCGTGGACATGGAAGGCCGGCGAATCATGAAGGTGAAAATAGAAAAGGTTCCAGGTTACGACAAGACGGCAGTGTCGTAGTTTTCTCTCGTTTATCTCGTTCCAATCGTTTCCCTTACAAACTCCTGATATCTCCGTCGTAGCGCCAGCGTAACAGGACCGGGCTGTCCGGACCCTATGAGACGTCCGTCCACCCGCGTAACCGGCAGCACTTCCATTCCGGTACTCGTCAGAAACACCTCGTCGCCCTCCCGCAGCGACTCCGGCGAGATGGAGCTTTCCTCGGTGACGAAGCCGTCGCGGCGGGCCAGATCCAGCACCACCTCGCGGGTGATGCCTTGAAGGATGCCGTCGGAAAGGGGAGGCGTCCGAAGGCGTCCGTCCTCCACGCAGAAGATATTGCTGACTGTTCCCTCGGCGACGAATCCTGATCCGGTACAGAGCACGGCCTCATCTGCGCCCTGTTCGGTGGCTTCGCGTTTGGCCTGGACGTGGGCCATGAGGCTGAGCGATTTGACGTGCGGCGCCAAGGCTGCAGGCCGCAGGCGGCTCTCGTTCAGGACTACGATCGAGGCGCCGGACGTGTACAACCGCTCTGGGTAACCGGAGAACGGCTGTTCCACGGCCACCAGGGCCGGATCAACGGCCTCACTCGGCTCCCATCCCGGAGACACGCCGCGGGTCAGCGTGGTACGGACCAGGGCGTGCAGGGGCTCGTTGCGGTCGATCAACTCGCGGATGAGCCGAGCCAACGTCGGCGGATCGGGGAGGGGGGTGATGCCCAGCGCGCGGGCTCCGTTGAGCAGGCGCGCGACGTGGCGTTCGAGCAGGAACGGTCGTCCCTCGTACACGCGGAGCGTATCGAACACCCCGTCGCCGTAGCGAAACCCGCGGTCGTGCACCGAGACGACCGCCTCGCTGTCGCGCACAAAGGTTCCGCCCACCAGGGCCCACATGCTCAGCGGACTGCGTCGATCAACGCTTGCGCTTTGTACAGAGTCTCGGCGTGCTCTTTTTCTGGGTCCGAGTCCGCGACGATCCCCGCGCCCGCGTAAAAAGCCAATTCGCCGCGGGAGAGCGTCAACGTTCGGATCACGATGTTCCAGTCCATGTGCCCGGACCAGGACACGTAGCCGATTGAGCCGGTGTACAAGCCTCGCGAGACCGGTTCCAGCTCCTCGATGATTTCCATGCAGCGGATCTTGGGCACGCCGGTGATGGTGCCGCCGGGAAACATGGCGTCCAGTACGTCGAAATTCGTCGCGTTGTTGCGTAGCGTGCCGCGGATGTTGGACACGATGTGGATCACGTGGGAGTAGTGCTCCGTGACCATGAGCTCATCCACCTTGACCGATCCGTAGGCGCAGACGCGGCCCAGGTCATTGCGTTCCAAATCGACCAGCATCAGGTGTTCGGCCCGCTCCTTGGCGTTCAGCAGCAGATCGGTTGTCAGCCGCGCGTCGTCAGCCGAGTTCGCGCCGCGGGGCCGCGTGCCCGCGATGGGCCGAGTCTCCACTTCGCGCCCCGCGCGGCGCACCAGTCGCTCCGGAGATGAGCAGATCACGTGCGTGTCGCCGAGGTCCAGAAACGCGGCGAAGGGCGAGGGATTGATCGTGTGGAGGCGTCGATACACGTCCAGGCCGTCGCGTCCCGCATACGGAGCGGTGAACCGCTGCGCCAGATTGGCTTGAAAAATATCGCCGGCGGCAATGTAGGCCTTGGCCCGCTCCACCATGGCGCAGTAATCCTCGCGGGACATGCCGGTTGCAACGATTGGGCGCGTCTCCCGGAGATTGGACGGCGACGCCACCGGATGCGTCACTGTAGCCAGGAACGCCTCCAACCGTTCTCGCCCCTCCTTCAAGAGGCCGGCGCGCGACTCACCGGCAAACCGCTCCGGAGCTGGGCAGAACGACGCAGTCAAGGTGCGTTCCGCGAGATCGAATGCGCCAACGAGGTCCACGAAGAGCCAGTACAGATCGGGAAACAGCGCCGCGCGAGCGGGATGACCGGGCCGGAGATGGCGGCGGGACAAGCCGTACCCCAAACAGCCGACCACGCCGCCGACAAACGGCGGCGCGCCGGGAGGCATGCTAACCCCAGAGCCGTCCATCAGGGCAAACGCGTCGCGGAGCGGATCAGCAGTCGGCGTCCAACTTTGCCACTGATCGTGCGGCGTCCATTGCCTCAGGAGTCTGTTGCGGGCTTCCAAGATCTGGTACGGGGACCCGCCGATAAACGAGTAGCGCGCTTGGGCACCACGGCCGGCCGGGGCGCCGCTTTCGAGTAGAAACGAGGGCTGATCACGTAAGATCGCGTGATACGCGTCGAGGGGCGTGAGATGGTGAAACGGGATTCTGGCCAGCAGCGGAACCGGGCCGGGGGCATTCAGAAATTGCGAGGCGTTGATGAGCACGCGCCATCTTCCCGCGGCGTCCCGGACAGTGTCAAGCGCGTTGGGTTTGCGTGAACCCTGCGTCAGCGTTGACACGCCTTTGCCCGCGGATATACTTGCCCCGGTTGCGCGAGGCTGGGCAAGGGTTTCCGGCCCGCGCAGGTCTTTCTAGCACACTATGGCGAGCGACACCGTGCAGTCTGCCCCGTCGGGTTCCTCGCCGACGTCGGATCCCGACGATCCCCAGTTGGTCGAGTCGGCCCGCGAGGTCATGCGGGCGCTGACCAAGGCCGTCAAAGCCTCCAAGATGTACCTCCCTGAGCATGACATTTGTCGCCGCTTTCGCGACGAGTTCGCGACGCGACTGGCGCGACACCTGGATGAACACGGGAACCTCCCGCTGACGATCCGAGGGTATGAGTTCTTGGTCGGGACCACCCCGGTCTATGAGGAACCCACCCGATTCGAAAACCTGGCGTTTCGGTGTTCTTCGGACGGGCTGAGAGAGCTCGTCTTACACCAAGGACTGACCAGGGGAGAACTCGATGCCGTGCTGGGGGTGTTGACTGCTGAGTCGCGGCCGTTGGACAGCGATATGGTGACCAGGTTGTGGGAGTTAGCGCTGCCGCACGTGACCTACCAGGTCGCGGAAGTCCAGGACGGTCCGGAGACCAGTAACCCAGGGCTCTCGTCCTTGCCGGCGCCAACCGCTGCGCTGGCCGGCGCGGATCGGCCGACCTCCGGCACGGAATCCGCTCCTTCGGTTCCGGAACCAGAGTTGATTCCCGAAACGCCGATTGATTCGGGCAGCGTCGTGTTCACGCTGACGGATGAAGAGATCGCCTCGCTGCAGCAACAGGTGACTGACGACACCGCGCAGGACTACGTGGAACAGTTGATCGATATCCTGGTGTCGATCCTTGCGCTGGACGATGACGAGCAGTCGTTTCTGGAAGTGTTGCAAGTGCTGGACGATATCGTGGCCACGTGCGTGCGACAGGGCCGGTTCATTCGCGCCAGAGACATCGTCGCGAGGCTGCTCGCGCTGCGTGACGACGAAGCCAGGGTGTCGGAGCGTAGCCGAGAACTCATTCGGGTCGTGTGGACCCAACTCGGGCGCTGGGAGCGCGTGGCGGTGCTCGAAGAGGCGCTCAATCAACCAGGCACGTGGGACCGCGACGCATTGGCCGCCTACATGGGCGTCCTCCCGCCGGCGGCGGTCGAGGCGTTGATCACGTTGCTCGAACGCGCGCAGACGGCCACGGGGCGACGGATGGTGTGCGACGCGCTCGAAGCGTTCGGGGCGGAAGGCGTGGAGGCGATTCTTCTGGGACTTCCCTCCGCGCCGTGGTACGTGGCGCGGAACCTGATCCACGTGCTCGGGTCGGTCAAGGACCTTCGCGCGATGCCGGCGTTGGAAACTGCGATGCGTCATGCCGAGGTACGGATCCGCAGGGAGGCGCTCAAGGCCATCGACGCGCTGGGCGTGGAACATGTGAAACACGCGCTCCCCAAATGGTTGAACGATGCGGACGAAGGCGTGCGGCTGCACGCCCTCAAACTGGCGCGCCGGCACGCGTGGCCCGGGCTGTTCAACGCGCTGTCCGACGTGATCGCGGACCACGCGTTCGTCCATCGCAGCGAGGTGGAGCAGCGCGAGTGGTTCGACGCGCTGGCCGCGGTGGGGGCTGACGCCGCGCTACCACTCATCGCCCGATACTTGACGCCGGAACGCGCGTGGCCGTGGATCTTCGTGACGCGCCACGATCCCCGCGCTCGTCACGCGGTGGCGGCGGCTCGACGCATCGGCACGCCGGCTGCGACCGCTCTGCTGCGAGACGCTGCGGCGCGCCGTGGACCGGTGAGCGACGAGGCGCGTCGCGCCCTGCGCGAGTTGGAACGGGCCGCGTGATGAAGGCCGGGGCCGCTCAAAACGCCGCGCCCAAGTTGTTCGAAGCGCTCAAGGGCAGCCGCATTCGGGACGAGAACCTTCACCGTATCGGCAAACGTCTGGTCTACCAGATCCACATCCTGCTCAAGACCGCCCACATCCACCTGGCCGGGAACGTGGCGCTGAATCAGCCGGCGGAACGGTTGGTCAAGACCGTGGCTGAGATCGACGAATGGCGCGGCGAGCCGGTCTTGCGGCAGGACGGGGATCATCTCTATCTGGATGACTTCCGACTCAAGATGGATCTGGAAGGCTACATCGGATTTACCGAGCTCATGGCCGAGATGCGGAAACGAGGCGTGGGCAGCATTCGATTAGATCCCATGATCAGCGTCGAGGAAGTCATCGAGTTCGCGCGCCTGTGGGCCACTGGGTCGCCGGCGACCATGGACGAGCTGTCGGTCGTGCTGCGCGAGCGCGGGGTGTCGCATGTGGAACTCGCGCCGCCGGCCTCGTCGCGCGGGAAGCCCGCTCGCGAACGCGAGAGCCACAAGGCGGTGGCGAAGCGCACGTACTTTCGCACGATCTCGGCCGTGGGCGAAGTCATGGAAAGCGTCAAGCTCAAGCAGGCGGTGGGGGTCCGAAAATCCAAGCGGGTGGTGCAGGGCTTGGTGGACCTCATGCTCCAGGACGAAAACACCTTGTTGGGGCTGGCCACGTTGCGCAGCCACGACGAATACACCTACAGCCACTGCGTCAACGTCTGCATCCTGGCCCTGACCATGGGCCAACGCCTGGGCTACGACCGCGCGCACCTGTCCGAACTGGGTGTGGCCGCGCTGTTTCACGACGTGGGCAAGGCCGACATTCCCTTGGAGATCCTCAACAAGGGGAGCGCGTTCACGCCCGAGGAATGGCGCGTGATCCGGCGACACCCGATACTCGGCGTCAAGAGTCTCTTGCGCCTCAAAGGGCTCGACGACGTGTCCACCAAGATCGTGATCGCGGGGTTCGAGCACCATCTCAACTACGACCTGTCCGGTTACCCCAAGCTGGCGCAGCCGCGGAAACTGACGTTGTTCGGGCGCATCATCTCGCTGGTGGACTGCTACGACGCGATGACCGCCTCGCGGGTGTACAGCCGGGTCCCGCTCGCGCCCGACAAGGCGCTCCGCCTGATGGTGGCCAAAGCCGGGACCGTCTACGATCCGCTGCTGCTCAAGGTGTTCGCCAACTGCATGGGCGTGTACCCGGTGGGGACCATTGTCCGGTTCGACACCGGCGAGGTGGGGGTCGTGGTGGGGAGCCATCCGTCGCCGGACCGCCGCGCGCACCCGATGGTCAAGGTGATTCGCGGCGCCGCAGGAACGGACCTGGACGGAGAAATGATCGATCTCGCGGACCATGACGCTCGTCCGATCCGACGGATCGTGGACACGAGCGACGCCCAGTCGCTCGGTATCGACCTCGCTCGGTATTTTTGCTGACGCATCCACGCCTCACCTTGATTTCTCCCAGGCCGGGGTGGTATGGGTATGCCCGTTTTGCGACGTGTGTTCCGCGCCCGTGACGATTCGAAAATAAATGAATGAGGGAGAGGGGGTGACGTGACTGATGAAGAAGCTCGTGATGGTACCGTTGATCGCCGCGCTCATGATCTTGCCTTTAACGGGATGTGAATCGAAGAAACTCAAGGAAGAGAACGCCAGCCTCAAACAACAAGTAGACTCGTTGACCATGGAAAAGAACGGGTTGGCGGCCAAGGCCGATGAATTGAGCAAGGCGAATGCGGACCTTCAGGCCAAAGTCGGGGACCTGGAAAAGAAGGTGGCGGAGTTGTCCAAACCGAAGCCCGCGCCGGCGAAAAAGACTACAACCAAGAGGAAATAGTCGATCTTTCAGGTAAATCGGTTCCGGGGCGGACCCATTGGGTCCGCCCCGGTTTTTCCCTAATCCAGCCCAACCTAACTGCCCGAAATACGGCGCCTGAACGCCGTATTTCGGGCGGAACCGCCCATCGGTTTCGTGCCCTGACTTTCATAACCCTCGCTGTGTCGGCGGTTTTCGAGCTTGCCTGAACGTGGCACGCCCTGTGCTCTGCACCGCGGGCAAGGGGGAGGTGATCAGGGATGAAACAGTGGACAACGAGCCTCTGCGCAATGGCGGCTGTGCTCGCTCTTTCCGTCGCGGCCTACGCGGGGATGACGATGGTCAGCGGCGAGGTGACGAAGTACGAAGTAGGAAAAACGATCGCGGTCAAAGATACGCAGGGAATGGTGCACGCGCTCGAGATCACCAAAGACACCAAGGTGGAGGGTGACGTTAAGGTAGGCGCGAACGTCTCGGTGGAAGCCGAAGGCAAGACCGCGCAGATCGTGAAAGCCGCCAAGGTGGGCGGCGAGTTCGGCGGTTAGCGGCATTAGCGAGCCTCCAACGGTACGACAGGGGCGGCGGCCGATTCTCACGGGAGGGGGGATCGGGGGGCCGCGGTGAACACCCGGTTGTCAACCGCCCCTGTCGTACCTGACTTCCCTCCCGGAAGCGATTTCCCGCCGGTTGACAGCATCAGATTCCCCCCTATAGTTGTAGACGGCAGTGCGCCTCGATCCCGGAGTTGGGTTGGATCCTGAACAGACCATTCGGCCGGATTTCTCTCATCCATACTTGCCGAGCCCGGAGCCGCAGTACCCGCTGCTTCGCGTGTTAAGTGGACCATTGGAGGGTCGCGAGTTTGCATTGACCGCGGATCAGTACTCGGTCGGACGGGACCCGCAGTCCGACATCGTCATCGACCAGCGCGAGGTGTCCAGGCGGCACGCCGAGATCGTGCGAATGGCGAGCGAATACGTCTTGACCGACCTCAAGAGTGCAAACGGCATCTACGTGAACAATCTCAAGCTCGATCGGGCCGTGTTGAGCCACGGTGATGTCTTCCAGATCGGCGCCTGCGTGTTCCAGTTTATTTGGAACCGCGTCCGCGCGACGACGCGCTGACGTCGTGGGAAGTCGGTCCGTCGTGCGGTCGTCGAATCGCCGTCGCGGGACGCGCGGCCGCCGCGTCATTGCCTCTCCGAGCAAACTGCTCGCGCTGCTCGGTCACCTCCCCGGTATGGTCTACCGTCGCCGGGCCGATCAGGCCGGTACCATGGAGTTTGTCAGCGGCGGCTGTGCCGAACTGACCGGGTATCGGCCTTCCGACCTCATGTTGCCCGACGCCGAGGTGCGGCAGAGGTTGATCCATCCCGACGATCGGTCATCCGTGGAACGGGAGATCGAGGAAGCGCTGCGGGCCAAGCGGGTCTTCCACGTTGCGTATCGGTTACGCACCGCGTCCGGGCAAGTTCGGTGGGCGTCCGAGCACGGGCGCGGTCTTTTCAGCCGGCGTGGTGCGCTCACGGCGGTGGAGGGGTACATCAGCGACATCACCGAACAGAAGTTGGCCGAACAACTGTTGGCCGAGCAGGCGATTCGCGACGCATTGACCGGCTTGTACAACCGTCGATTTTTCGACGAGCGGATCGACATCGAACTGGCGCGCGCGAGCCGCAACCGGCACGGCGTCGCGTTTCTGATGTGCGATCTCGACTACTTTAAATCCGTGAATGACGCGCACGGCCACCAGGTCGGCGACGAAGTCCTGAGGACCGTGGCGGGCGCCGTCTTGTCGTCAACGCGTGGAAGCGACCTGATCGTTCGATGGGGCGGGGACGAAATGGTGGTGGTGCTCGCGGAGACCAACGAGGCCGGCGGCCGCATCGTGGCCCAACGTATCCAGCGGGCGGTTCGACGGTTGAGCGACGTGCGGGGCATCCGGTTCGACATCAGCATCGGGATCGCGGTCTTCCCCACCCACGGAGAATCCGTGGACCAATTGATCCGGCTTGCGGACCGCGCGCTCTACATTGCCAAAAAGACCGGTGACAGACTTCACATCGGCGACGAGCACTACCGGCTTGACGCACAGGCCGTCACCGCGGTTTTTCAGCCGATCGTCGATGTCTGGTCGAATCAGGTCCTGGGCTACGAGGCACTGAGCCGGGACCCCGAAGGGCGGCTCAGCGTCGCCGAGCTGTTCAAAAAATATCACGTGGTGGGACAACTGGACGACCTCAAGGCCATCTGTTTCAGGGAACAGCTACGAGCGGGCCGCGACGCGAGCCTGAGGAGAATCTTCCTCAATGTCGATCTGCGGGTGTTGGAGCGGTTGGAGCCGATCGCGAAGCCGGAAGGGATGGACGTGATCCTCGAGATCTCGGAGCGCACGGTGTTGCCCGATGTGGCGGGCTACCTGTCGGCGGCGATGAAGTGGCGGGCTCAGGGATATAAGTTTGCGATCGATGACTTCGGCGAGGGATTCGTATCGCTTCCGCTGGTGGCGCGTCTGAACCCTGAGTACATCAAGATCGACCGCTCGCTGGTGCTGCAGGCCGTGTCATCGGATACGTTCAAGGGATTCCTCAAACATCTGCTGCAGGCGCTGCGCATGTATGCGACCGAAGGGGTCATCGCCGAAGGCGTGGAAACCGAACAGGAGTTGGCCGCGATGAAGGGGATCGGGATCTTCGTGGTCCAGGGGTTCCTGACCGGCCGTCCGCAGGCCCTTCTGCCCGAACCGGCGGCGAACGCCGCCTGACTGACCGATTCTCACCAGACGCCGGAAGCCCGGCGCACGTCCTGCGACAGCGGACCGCTAAATCCGGCGCTGGAACTGGTGGTCGTCGGAAACGAGCACCGGGAACGGCGAACCCGACACCCACCGCAACTCGCTGTCCATCGTGTCGTAGACGAAATCTTTCCCGTCGAACTCTAGGATTTTGGGAATGGGCAGCGTTCGGGGCGTGGGACAGGGCTTTCCCACGTGGTTGGTGAACTCTTCGGGAAAGTGTTTCAGGATGCTGCGAACGATGATCGACTCGGCGTTGATCAAGAAGCAGCGGCCCTTACCGGGCATCCGTTCGGTGATTTCCCACGCCTCGACCATGTCGTCTTCGACCCCGGTGCCTTGCTCCATCTTCAGGATCAGGCGCGTGATCTCTTTGGTGCTCCAGTTGCAGGAAAAACACTGGCCGCAGCTTTCATTGGAGAAGAACCGCGAGAAGTTGTACGCCACGTGGACCATGCACGCCGTGTCGTCGTACACGATGACACAACCTGAACCGAGCCCCGAGTCCACCTTTTTCAGTGAGTCGAAATCCAGGGGCGTGTCGAACTTGTCGGGTGTCAGCAACCCGCAGGAGGGGCCGCCCGGGAACACCGCCTTGAACTTCCGCCCCGGTTTCGGCCCACCCGCGGTCTGGAGAAGTTGCGCCATGGTGGTGCCCATCGGGAGTTCGTAAAAGCCCGGTTTGGCGACGTCGCCGGACACGGTCCAGATGAAGTTGCCGGGGCTTCGCGGCGGCCCGATGGCCTTAAACCAGTCCGCTCCGTTTCGCATGATGTGGGCGACATGGGACAAGGTCTCGACGTTGTTGACCACCACGGGAGAGGCGATGCCCCCGCCGGAGAACGGCAGCCCCCATTCAAAGGGTTTGACCTGTCGGGGCATCGCGGCGTTCCCCATGATCGATTCCAACATGGCCGTCTCTTCGCCGTACAGGTACGTGGCTGGGCCGATCGAGAGCTCGACCTGGACTCCCCGACCGGAGTTGAGCACGTTCGGCCCCAGATAACCTTTCATTTCGCACTCGGCAATGGCCTCGCTCAGTCGCTTGATCTGGGGGTGAAAAATCTCCTTGAGGCAGATAAACGCCTTGTCCGCGCCGATGGTCAGCGACGCGATCGCCACGCCTTCAATCAACTGGTAGGGGTTGAGAAAGATCAGAGGGCGGTCTTTGTAAGTCCCCGGTTCGCCCTCGGCTCCGTTGCAGGCAAGGTACTTCTTGCCGTCCGGCGACTCCTTCTGCCGGGTGCCGGCCCACTTGATCCCGGTGGGAAATCCGGCTCCCCCGCGCCCGCGCAGACCGGACTTCTTGATTTCGTCGATCACCGCTTCCGGGGACATGGAAAGGGCGCGTTCAAGCCCCTTCCATCCGCCGGTTTTTGCATACTCTTCAGCGGAGGTGATGGGTTTCTCGGGTAACAGATATCCGGGCACCGGGGCCTCCTCGTGATCGGCGCGGCCGACAAAGTCGGCACGCCGTCGATTGCACCAGACCATACCTTAGCCGCGTCAGACTCAAGCCCAGCAGGGTTCGGCAGACAGCGGAAGGCGCATAGGATAATGGAGATGTTGGGTGGAAGTCAATCAGGGATTACACCTCGATCCGAGGGGCGCAGCTCCTCCCTCGTTCAAGAGCCACGGCGTCGTCTTGCAGCGTCAGCCCGTAGGTCTGAGCATCAGGGGTCAGAGGGTGTCGCTCCAAGATCAGGGTGGTGCGCCCGTCGTCCCACATCTCCACTTCGCCCCCGGGGGTGGGGAGGTGAAAGCCCGATCCGTATTTGCGTACCGCCATGGCCACGAACTCCTCCCACGAGGTGCGGGTGGAATAGGCCGCAGAATAGGTGACTTCGATGCGTGAGAGGCGGTCCTGGGCAAAGGCCACGATGACCCCCTCGAGGTCGTTGGGCATGTGGGTGATCGCAAAAACCCGTTCACCCGCTTCTCCCTGAATCTCCGCAGTCGGGGTCGTCGCGATGAATGTTTCGATCGGCATGCCGAGTTGGAGCGAGAGAAAACCGCGATAGATGGGAGCGGCGCGAGCGGTGGACTCGGGCGTGGCGAGCCAGGCACCGATGCTCCACGCGACCAGCAGGCCCACGGCCCGCACCCGACGTGACCTCGTCATGAAAATAATATAGGGCACACGACGTGAGGATGGCAAACGAAAACCCGGAAGCGGATCGTGTGATCCTGACGCGGCTCCGGCGTCCGCGCTTCCGGGTTCGGTGGCGCTGGGGCCTACGTCCCAGCTTCGCCGAAGAAAGGGGCGTGGCTTAGGACGCCGCCACCTCACTCGCCGTAGGGTTGGTACTGCCCACTGGACCACCTCCTTTCTTCGGCGCGATACCGCGGCCCTCGGGCCCAGACCCGGGGCTCCCACGCCCCGGACCGCCGTTGTCCGGTTGGTGGGACGCCTCCCCCTGTGGGAGACTCGGGGAGGAGTGACTCCCCTCGCGCACAAAACTATATCACAGCGTCCGAGGTGAGCGCGATCGAATTTTTCCCGCTGCATCCTCCGCGTCCGTCCCTCGGCGAGGCTGCTTTTGCCTCGGCGCTTGTGCGATAATAGCCCACGTTTCGATTTGAATCGGAGGGATGGGAGTGACGAAGCCGAGGACCATGGTCGAAAAAATCTGGGACGCGCACGTGGTGCACGAAGAGCCCGGCCAGCCGTCCGTGATCTACATCGACCGCCACTTGATTCACGAAGTGACCTCGCCGCAGGCGTTCGACGGGCTGCGTATGGCCAAGCGGCGCGTGCGACGGCCGGATTTGACGTTTGCGACCATGGACCACAACGTCCCGACCACGGATCGGTCCCTGCCGGTTGCCGACCAGATCTCCGCGCTTCAGATGCAGACGCTGGCCAAGAATTGCCGGGAGTTCGGCGTCACGCTGTTCGATCTGAACAGTCCCGACCAAGGCATCGTCCACGTGATCGGCCCGGAACTGGGGCTGACGCTGCCCGGCCTCACGATCGTCTGCGGGGACAGCCACACGTCCACGCACGGCGCGTTCGGCGCATTGGCCTTCGGCATCGGCACCAGCGAGGTCGAACACGTGTTGGCCACCCAGTGCCTGCTGCAAGACAAACCCAAGACCTTCCTGATCGAGGTCAACGGCCGGCGACCGTATGGCGTCGAAGCCAAGGACGTGATCCTGTCCATCATCGGGAGGATCGGCACCGACGGCGGCACCGGGACCGTGGTGGAATACGCGGGCGACACAATCCGCGCCCTCTCGATGGAGGAGCGGATGACGGTCTGCAACATGTCGATCGAAGCCGGGGCGCGGGCGGGCCTGATCGCGCCGGACGAGAAGACCTTCGCCTACCTCAAAGGCCGACGTTACGTCCCCAAGGACTTCGACGCGGGCATAGTGCGGTGGAAGCAACTGCCGTCGGATCCGGGTGCAGCCTTTGACCGGTCGTTGCGGCTGGACGCCACGGTCCTCACGCCCCAGGTCACCTGGGGCACGAACCCCGGACAGGTGGTGGGCGTCGACGGCCGCGTGCCCGATCCCGGCCAGTTCGCGGACCCCAACGCGCGCAAGGCGGCCGAGCGGGCGTTGGAGTACATGGGGCTTCGCGGCGGCATGCCCATCACCGAGATTGGCGTGGACCGCGTGTTTATCGGTTCGTGCACCAACTCGCGGATCGAAGACCTGCGCCGGGTGGCGCGGTTTGTCGATGGTCGGCGCGTCTCGTCCAAGGTCTACGCCATGGTGGTGCCTGGGTCGCAGGCGATCAAGCACCGCGCCGAGGAGGAGGGGCTGGATCGCATCTTCCAGGCAGCCGGATTCGATTGGCGCGAATCGGGTTGCTCCATGTGCCTGGGAATGAACCCCGACACGCTCAACCCCGGCGAGCGCTGCGCCTCGACGTCGAACCGCAACTTCGAGGGCCGACAGGGCAAGGGCGGGCGGACGCACCTGGTGAGCCCTCTGATGGCGGCCGCAGCGGCGCTGGAGGGTCGCTTCGTGGACATCCGCCAATACGACGTCAAGGAGAACTGACCGTGGAACCGTTTCGCACGCTCGATGGGCTGGTCACGGTGCTCGACCTGCCCAACGTGGACACCGACCAGATCATTCCCAAACAGTTCCTCAAGCGCATCGAGCGAACCGGGTTCGGACAGTTTCTCTTCTATGATTGGCGATTTCTCGACAGCGGGCGACCCAACCCCGATTTTGAGATGAACGCCGACCGCTACCGGGGGGCGTCGATTCTCCTAACACGCGCGAACTTCGGGTGCGGCTCTTCCCGGGAACACGCGCCCTGGGCGCTGTTGGATTACGGGTTGCGTTGCCTGATTGCGCCGTCGTTTGCCGACATCTTCTATAACAACTGTTTCAAGAACGGGATCCTCCCGATCCGCCTCAGCGAAGACCAGGTCGAGGCGCTCTTCCAACGCGTCCGCGCCACGCCGGGGTATCGCCTGCGGGTGGATCTCGATAAGAAGGCGGTGGCGTCGTCGGACGGCCTCCACTACCCGTTCGAGGTCGACACGTTCCGCCGGCACTGTCTGCTCAACGGCCTCGATGATATTGGACTGACGCTGCAACACGAGGATAAAATCAAACGTTTCGAACAGCGCCACGCAATGGCGTGAGCGGGTAGTGCGGGCTTCCGGGGATTCTCATGTCCTTGGTGGCTATGACCTAAAATCAGGAGATCTTGAATGGCGGGAAACGCGAAAGCACGGTTTGAAAAACGTCAGAAAGAGATGAAGCGGCAAAAGAAGCACCAGGAGAAGGCCGCGAGGCAGTTGGCCCGTAAAGAGGAAAAAGCGAAAAGCCTGTCGGGAATAGCGCCTGGTGAGGACCCGGATCTGGCGGGCCTTGTTCCCGGGCCGAATCAGCCGGTTCCGGAAGAAGCGGCCGATATCGGGAGTCCTTCGAGACGCTGAGCGGACCGATCCGCGTCTCGCATCTTCCTCCCACCACCGGCTAGGAACACCCCGGGCCGCGAACTTCCTTGGCTGCGGTGCCTGGTGGAATCAGGCCGGCCCTGAAAGCCGCGGGGTCGGTCCGGTACTGGTCGATCAGGTCCCGCACCTGTTGCAAGCAGTCGTCTCGCGTGCAGAGACGATATCCATAGATCCCCAGCGGGGCGATCAGCTTCAGATAGTAGTAGTTGCCCGCGTCGTACTGTGTCGAGCAGTTGCTGGGCTTGTTTGCGACCTTGAGGAATTCGTCGAAGGTTTCCGCGAATTGCTCCAGAACGGGCTCGCTGTGCAGGTCCGGCGGAATCTCGCGGAAACGTTTGATCAAATCAAACACGGTCATGCGCTCATCTCCGGCACCGATGTCGTGACGCCGATTATATAGCCCCGAACCCCCGCCAGCAAGCTCGCGTGAGGCCTGGTGTCGGGTTCTTGGTTGGGGCATAATGAAAGCCTCTTTCCGCGGAGCGCCCCATGTCGTTCCGTTCCAGGGAGCGACGCCATACGCTGATGGGTCTGTTCGTCATCTGGACCGGGATGGCGGGGGTCTTCCTGTGTCTGGCCGGGGTTCTCATTCTCGGCTGGCAGGTCTACGTGTTCGTCAAGTTCGGGACGTGGCTCTCCAAGCCGTTGCTCGGGTTGGTGTTGGACTTTGTCGACCTGAATACCTCCTGGTTGGTGCATCCGAAATCGTATGCCGCGGCTCACGTCGTCTTGACCGGGGTCCTCGGGTTCATCCCGGTCTCGGTGTTTCTCATCGTCGCGGGCCTGTCGCTGATCACTGCGGCTCACGCGGTGGGCGGACGCCCGCCCGCGAAGCGGCATTGGGAGGAAGCCGGTCGTGAACCGATCTCTTCGGACGAGTGGTTCGGGAGGAACTGAATCGTGTCGGTCCCAAGGTGGACCCGAAGGCGCAGATCCCGTCGGACCGGGGCGCCGCAACCGGTGACGTCGAAGGCCGCCCGGTGGTCGGTGATCGCGGCACTGCTGGCGGCGACGCTTGCGGGGACCGACCGCGTGCAGGCCGAACCGGTCAAGCTCGGCAAAGGGCTGTTTCTTATCGCCGAACCATCGCTCCGCGACCCCAACTTTCGTGAAACGGTCATCTTGATCACGCACCATAATGCCACGGGCACGATGGGCGTCGTCATCAACCGCCCCACGACCACTCCATTGTCACACCTGTTGGAGGATCATGAAGATCTCGCGGAGCTGGCGGACACGCTTCACCTCGGCGGGCCGGTGGATCGGGGCGTCCTGTTGTTGCTCGTGCGTTCGTTGGCCAGGCCGGACCACGCCGATCATGTGTTCGACCACGTGTACTTCAGTCAGTCCTTGGACGTCCTGATCGACGCGTTAAAGAGCCACGATCCCAACACCGCGGTTCGGCTGTTCTCGGGTTACGCGGGATGGGCGCCCGGACAGCTTGCCGACGAAATCACGCGCGGAAGTTGGCGGGTGGTCCCGGCGGATCCGACGGTTGTCTTCGATCGCGACGCCGATGTGATTTGGAGGGAAATGATCCGGAGGACGTCAGAGCAATATATCTGATTCCGGGGCGTCAGGACGAGGCGTTGCCCTCGGACTTGGACGACGGCGGGGACGACCCGCCGCCTCCGTCTGATTTCTTCTCGGGGGTGCTGGTGGCAGCCGGCGCGCTCGACGGTTTGCTCTCCTCAGCCTTCTTGTCGGCCGGCGCGTCGTCGGTCTTGCTCTTGCCTTTCGCCGAGTAATCCGTGATGTACCAGCCGGAGCCCTTGAACTGGAGCGCGGGCGGGGCGATCAGTCTCTTCACGACGCCTTTGCACTTGGGACATTCCGCCAGCGGGGCGTCGCTGACCTTCTGGATCAACTCGACGCGGTGGTGACACGTCTGACATTCGTATTCGTAAATCGGCACGCAGACCTCCTTAATGCAGCTTCGACAACGCGGCTTTCATCCGATCGAGCCCTGTCCGGATCTTATCCAACGACGTGGCATACGACAAGCGGATGTGGCCGTCGGCCCCGAACCCCGCGCCAGCCACCACCGCCACTCTTGCTTCATCGAGCAGATAGGTGGCGAGATCATCGGAGTTTTTGATCGTCGTTGATCCGGTCTGTTTGCCGTAATACCACGCGACGTGCGGAAACGCGTAAAACGCGCCTTGGGGCCGAAAACACGTGACGCCCGGCATCGCGGACAGACGCTGGATCATCTCGGCGCGACGGGCGGCGAACTCGTCCACCATGCGGTCGATCGACGCCCGTGAACCGCGCAGCGCCGCCACCGCGGCTTTTTGAGAAATCGACGCGGGGTTGGACGTGCTCTGGCTCTGCATGGTCGCCACCGCGGTCATCAGCGCGGCGGGGCCCGCGGCGTACCCGATCCGCCACCCCGTCATCGCGTAGGTCTTCGACACGCCGTCCACCACGACCGTGTTGGCCTGCATCTCCGGCGAGAGCGAGGCGATACTGATGTGCCGAAATCCGTCATACACGATCTGGCCGTAGATCTCGTCCGAGATCACGACCAACCGGTGGCGCAACGCCACCTCCGCGATGCGCTCGAGGTGCGTTTTGGCGTACCCCGCGCCGGTGGGATTGGACGGGGAGTTGAGGATCAGCGCCTTGGTTCGCGGCGTGATCGCGGCTTCCAGGCGTTGGGGATCGAGGATAAACCCGTTGTCCGCGCTGGTGGGCACGAACACCGGGCTCGCATCGTTGAGTAACACTTGGTCCGGATACGACACCCAGTAGGGCGCGGGGATGATCACCTCGTCTCCGGCCTCGAACAGGGCCTGCGCCAGATTATAGAGCGTGTGTTTGGCTCCGCACGACACCACGATTTGGTTCGACTGATACTGCAGCCCCCGGTCAGCCTCCAGTCGCGCGACGATCGCTTGCTTGAGTTCGTCGGTTCCTGCCGGCGGCGTGTATTTCGTAAACCCCGCGCGGATCGCCGCGATGGCGGCCTCTTTGACGGGCTCGGGCGTGTCGAAATCCGGCTCACCCACGCCGAAATCGATCACGTCGATGCCTTGCGCCGCCATGGCCTTGGCGCGGGCGGCCATGGCCATGGTGGGGGAGGGTTGGATGCGGCCGACCCGCTTCGCCAGCTTCATCGGCGCCCGCCGAATTTTTCGCGCAGCCGGCTGGCGACCAGGGGAGGAACCAGACTGTCCACGTTCCCTCCGTAACTCGCCACGTTTTTGATGATCGTCGAGGTCAAGAACGAATATTCCACGCTCGGCATGAGGAACAAGGTCTCCACGGTCTGATCGAGGCTGCGGTTCATCATCGCCATCTGCAGCTCGTATTCAAAATCGGACACCGCGCGCAGCCCTCGGATAATGGCGTGGGCGTCCTTCTGTCGGAGGTAGTCGACCAGCAGACCATCGAACGCCTCCACCGTGACCCGGTCCATCCCGTCGGTCGCGACAATCGCCATCTCCAATCGGTCCTTGATGTCGAACAACGGCGCCTTCTGAGGGTTCGCCGACACCGCGAGAATGACCGTGTCGAACACGCTCAGGCTGCGGCGAACAATGTCCAGGTGGCCGTTCGTAATGGGGTCGAACGTGCCCGGGCACACACCGATGCGCGTCATGCCGGCGCCTCCCGCTCGAAGAGGGACAAGGCCGTGTCGCCATACCGGTAGGTTTTGACGAACGCGACCGGCGTCTCGGGCGGCGGGAGCTGGACTCCATAAGCGTGTTCGACCACCAGATATCCGCCCTTGGCCAGACCAAGCCCCGCGACGAACGGCCTGAGGAGACGGAGCGCTTCCTGGCGGCGGTAAGGAGGATCCGCGAAGATCAGCTCTGCGGTCTCTTCGGGGTGCGCCTTCAAATGACGAATCAAGCCTGCCACGCCGCGACCACTCCACACCGTGGCCTCGTGTGAGGCCACGCCGCACGCGGCCAGGTTGGCCTCCAGGCTCGCGCGAGCCGCGGGGTCGTCTTCGACGAACAGGGCGTGCGCCGCGCCGCGGCTCAACGCCTCGAGACCCACGCTGCCCGTACCCGCGAACAGGTCCATGACCTTCGCCCTTTCGACCCGTGATCCCAGGATGTTGAACAAGGCGCTTCTCACCATGTCCGACGTGGGGCGTACGTCGTAGCCCTTCGGCACCCGCAAGCGCCGGCCCTTGAAGCGGCCCGCGATCACGCGCATCGCAGTGCCGGCCCCGTTCGTCGGGCCGGGTACCTTAGCACGCGCTCAAAACACGGGTCAACCCTGGGAGCCTGTCCATAAACGGTCATCTGCGGCGTTGCCGCTGCGCATCCGCTCCTCACGTACGCCCTGAGTACGCTCCGGTGCGGTGCTCGCGGCGCCTTGCATCTGACACGTTTCTGAACAGGCTCCCACCGCGGAGCGGTGGGGCCGGAATCGAATGTTGTCATTGGCGAACTAATTCTAACTTACTGAGGCCTTTCCACGTGCCGAACCAGCGCACGCCGCGCGCGTCGAACGCCATGGAAAACACGTTGTTGTCGAGCAGGCCGTCGCGCGTGGTGTAGGTCCGCCAACGGTCGTCGCGGTACCAACTCGCGCCGCCGTCGGTCCCGGCCCACAACACGCCGTCCCGGTCGACTCCCAACGCGTGGATATAGTTGCCGCCCAACCCGTCCGCCTTGGTAAACGTCGTCCACCGCTTGCCGTCGAAGCGACTCAACCCCGCGCCCCACGTGCCGAACCACTTCGCGCCGGTGCCGTCGATCGCGATCGCCAGCACGTAGTTGGGGTTCGCCTGACCGGTCCCCTTGTACTCAGCGGTGTGGTGAGGGCTGGGCGGCTCGCCGGCGGTCTTGGACGGCAGCGTGCTCGGGTCGGCGCCGAGACCGTCGCGATGCGTGTACGTGGTCCACCGGGTGCCGTCGAACCGATTCACCCCCCCCTCGGTGCCCAGCCAGAGGGCGCCGTCGCCGTCCACCGCGATGGCGTAGACCCACTTGTCCACCAGGCCGTCCTCAACGGTATAGGTTTCGAACTCGCAGGGCCGGACGCCGGGCGACGTGTGATCGCCGCGCCCCGGGCTCAACGGAAAGCAGTCGCGCCCCACGATGCGGCTTAAGCCTTTCCAGGTCGCGACCCATGCGCCGCCGCGGGTGTCGAACGCCACATCATACACCCACAGGTCGCCGAGACCGCGGCCGGGCGTATACCGGGTCCACTGCTCGCCGTACGTGACGACGCGGCCGGCGCCATACGGCGTGAACGTGAACCAACTCGCCCCGTCGAACACCGAGAGCCCCCCGCCGTAAGTGCCGATCCAGACGCGGTCGCGCGAGTCCACACGAACCGCGTACACGCCGTTGCTGAGCAACCCGCCGCTGGTGCGGGCCGCGGTATAGATCTCGTGGGTATCGTGTGTTTCGGCGTCGTAGCGGATGACGCCGTTCGACAACCCGAGCCAGAGATACCGTCCGTTGATGGCGATGGATTTCACGTTCGCCCCGGTTTCGAAGTTCGTCCATTTGCCGGTCGGAGGGGTGCGGGGAACCGGCGAACAGGAGGACAGCGTGGCGAGCGCGAGCAGGCCCGACGCGAGCCACGCGATGACAAGGCGATGGTCGTGAATGTCGTGAGGCGTCAACGGAAACGTGTCTCGCGTGACGGTTCGGTGGTGGACTCGTTGACAATGCGCGATTCGGATTGCTATAGTCTACGCGGTTTTTTGAGGCATCGCAACGCGCCGCGCGCCGCGTGGCGGCGCGGAGAATCCCACGGGCGGATAGCTCAATTGGGAGAGCGCTGCCCTTACAAGGCAGAGGTCAGGCGTTCGATCCGCCTTCCGCCTATGCCGTCGACAACCGAGCGGTCAGCCCACGGGTGATCGCTCACGGAGAGCCGGAGAGCGGTCGTCTCGGTGCTCGTTGTGAGCCATGGTCCGTGGGCTGTGAGCTGGTTCTTATGTGCGGGGCCGTAGTTCAGTTGGTTAGAACGCCGGCCTGTCACGCCGGAGGTCACGGGTTCGAGCCCCGCCGGCCCCGCCATACCTCGCTTGCGGAGCGCAATGCAGGCGCGACTCCCCGCGCCGAGGCTGCGAGAGGTCATTGAAATTCGCAGTGCTCCCTATCGACCTAACTCAACACGCGGCGGCTTCTTCCCTCCCTAGTCCGAGGCTGCGAACAGAGTTGATACCCTCGCTTCAGGCGCTATCATGTGTCGTGTCAGCGGGTCATAGATTCCGGGAGGATTGCAAGTGACTTCTTCATCGATCGATCTCGCCGACCTTGTGATGTCCGCCAGTCCCGTGAGCCAAGCGGTGCTCGTGGTGCTGCTGCTTTTCTCGATCTTCTCGTGGGCGGTGATCCTCTATAAATGGCGACTGTTTCGCACGGTCCGGATTCAGGATCGTCGATTTTTGGCCGTGTACGAAGCCTTGGACGACCCCACCGAGGTTCGGCGCCGCAGCGCGACGATCGTGCGGAGCCCCATGGCCGAGTTGTTCGCCGAGGCGCACCGGACCGCGTTGAGCCATGAGGGGAGTGAAGCGAACGCGGGAGGTCGGGGCAACGGAGGCGTCCGTCGCTTGGAGCGTGCCCTGAGGCAGATCTCCGAACGGCAGTTGCTGCAGGAGGAAGAGTACCTGTCTTCGCTCGCCACCGTCGGCAACGTGTCGCCCTTTGTGGGGCTATTCGGCACGGTGCTCGGCATCATCCAGGCCTTTCAGACCATCGGGCGGACGGGTACCGCGAGCATCGCGGCCGTGGCTCCGGGGGTGGCCGAGGCGTTGGTGGCGACCGCGGCCGGTCTGCTCGCCGCCATCCCGGCCGTGATCGCCTACAATTATTTTCTGACGCAGATACGACGCCATGCCACCAACCTCGACGTGTTTCGACAGGACCTCATCGGATTGGTCGAGTCGCGGGTTCCGGGTACGTCGGTTCTTTCAGAGACCTCTCGTCGGGTGTGACCCATGCTGAGCGATCGACGACGCACCGACCCGGGACGTCCACTGGCCGAGATCAACGTCGTACCGCTGGTGGACGTGGTCCTGGTCTTGTTGATTATCTTTATGATCACGGCGCCGCTGATGTTGCGTGGGATCGACATCGACCTGCCCAAATCCTCGGTCAACACGATCAAGCCGGAGGACCGAATCGTGGTCACGGTGGCGCGCGATCGCGCCGTGTACTTGGACAAGGAACGGGTGGCGCGGGTCATGCTTGATGGGAGACTGAGCAAACTGGCCCGAGAGAAACCCGACGTCACGTTGTACCTGCGGGCCGACCGCGACGTCCCGTACGGTGCGGTGGTCGAGGTGATGGACGCGGTCAAGCGCGCGGGGATCGATCGGCTGGGGATGGTCACGCAGCCGGTGACCGGCTCCGAGCCATAGGGGAGCCTGTCCATGAGCGGCCATCTGCGGCGTTGTGATTCAAAAGGTGTCCCGGCCGCCTCACCGTCTCGGCGGCGCTCGTGGCTAGGCGCCACTTCTTCGTGGCGCCACTCGCCCCACGTACGACCCAGTACGCTGCGGTGCGGGGTCCTCGCTGCTTCGCCATCTGAGCGGAATGGTGCATTACATTCCGCGCCTGCCGGCGCGGTGCAGATTCCGCCTTGCATCTGGCGCGCTCCTGAACAGGCTCGGATCGCAGGGCGATCCGACAGGGACTCTCGTTACTGATGCGATCTCAGACGAAACATACTGTTCCGTCACATCGAACGCGGTTTCGTCCAATGGTCGTCCTGTCGGCGACGCTGCACGTGGTGTTTGCGGTGGCGCTTGTGTGGGGGCCGTCGTGGATCAAGCCGCGCCAGATCGCGCCGGCGTATGAAGTCCAACTCGTCAGTCTCCCGGTTGACGAGGTGCCGAAACCAAAGCCTGAGCGGGCTCCGGCGCGTCCCGAGCCGCGCAAGCCGCCCCCTCCGCCGGTCAAACCCAAGCCCGCACCGGTCAAGAAGGCCGCTCCGCCGCCCGTTGAGAAAGCCAAACCAAGCGTCAAACCCGCTCCCGCGGACATCCCCGAGGAGCCTGAGGAAGCGCCGGAGCCCGATCCGCCGACCCCCGAACCTCCGGCGCCGGTTGCCAAGGCGACGGAACCCGCTGAGCCCGGAATCCAACTCGTCACCCCGTTGATGGAAGCCGTCGCGCTCAAGTACCCCTACTACATGAATGCGCTGAAGCGGAAGATCAACGAGAACTGGTCGCCGCCGGGCGCAGGGTTTGCCGAAGCGCGCGAAGTGCTCGTGGTGTTCATCATCCTCCGGGACGGCAGTGTCCGCGGCGCCGAGGTGGAGCAGAGCTCGGGCGACGTGTTTTACGACCAGGCGGCGCTGCGTTCGGTGCTGCGGGCCACGCCCTTTCCGCCGCTTCCCGATGGATACCCCGGTCAGGACATGAAAATCCACTTCAGTTTCCTCCTTGATCCCGATCGAATGTCGTGACGGATTGATTTCCGGCCGGATCGTCATAGCAGCAGGCCTCGCCATGGTTGTCGTCACGGCGGTTTTTCTGGCAATGCCTGACCGCGGGAGAGGGACCGAGGTCTATTTGGGCCTCTCCCGCTCCGCGGGCGCAAAAATTCCGGTAGCCGTGCTCGGCGTGGAGGCCTCCGCCGGCTCGGGCGAAGACGCCGCGACGCTTCGTTCGGTGATCGAGTCGGATCTTCGTCGATCGCTGCTGTTCGACGTCATATCGTTACCCCCGCAGAGCGTGTCCGGTGCCCCGGATGCGGCGCGCATCAAGGAAGTGGCTGCCGCCGGAGCGGACGTCGTGGTGTGGGGGCGGCTGACCCGGGAACGCGACGGCGGACTGTTGTGGGAAGGCAAGGGGTACGACGGGGGCAGCGGGTCGGCGGTGACGGAAAAGGCCTACCGCGGCAGGGACCGGACATTCCTGCGGTCCATGGCGCACAAGTTTTCCGACGCGCTGGTCTCCTCCTTCACGGGTGAGACGGGCATTGCTCAGACGCGGATCGCGTTCGTGTCGGATCGAACCGGGAAGAAGGAACTGTACGTGATGGATTACGACGGGGCGAACGTGATCCAGATCACGCGTGACCGCAGCATCGCGATGGCGCCGCAGTGGAGTCCGGACGGCACGTCGATCACGTTCGTCTCCTTCCGTGACGGGCCGCCGGGGCTTCATTCGTACATCCCCGTCAGCGGTCGCCGGTGGCCGTTGCTCAAGCTTCCAGGCACCACGATGTCGCCAGCATGGTCTCCGAAGGGTGACCGCCTCGCCCTATCGTCGAGTCAGACCGGCGACCCGGAGCTCTATGTCGCGAACGCCGATGGCAAGAATCTCCAACGGATCACGTTCGCACGTGGTGCGGACCTCTCGGCCTCGTGGTCTCCCAATGGACAACAGATTGCGTTTACCTCGGATCGGGGTGGGTCGCCACAGATCTACCTGATGAACGCGGACGGCAGCGACCAGCGCCGCCTCACGTTCGAGGGCGCGCACAACACCACTCCGGCGTTCTCACCGAAAGGCGATTGGATCGCGTATACGTGCCGGGTCGACAGCGGCGATCAGGTTTGCCTCATCAGCCCCGACGGGACGCGACAGGCCCAAGTGACCACTGCGCCGGGAGGCAACGACACCCCGTTCTGGGCTCCGGGCGGTCGGCACCTGGTGTTTTCGTCCAGCCGCGCAGGCGACTCCCGCCTGTACGTGATCGGCGTCGACGGCACGGGCGAGGAAGTGTTGACGTCGGGGTCCGGGAACGATCAGATGCCGGCGTGGTCGCCGTCCCCGTAGAAAGCGCGTCGGGGGGAAGGAGCTCGCGAGTGAGTCGGACGCGTCGGGACCTGGACGCCAAGCTCGGGAAAAAATGGCTGTCGAGCAACGCCGTGCGGGAGGGGCTGTTGACCAGTCTGATTCTGACCCTCCAAGAAGCCGGTCAGACCGATGATGTCGAAGGTCGTGTCGATCGCGCGGCTCAAGACGCCTTCAAGCAATACCAAGCGGACGAGGAGTACGCGCCGCCCGCGACCATCCGAACCGTCCTCGCGGATATCGAGACGCGGCTCGGCCTTGATAGAGTACCCGTGGACCTGGTGAGGCGACACCGCGAGGTGTGCGCCGCGCTGTTGGCAAAAATCGACCAGCAGAGCGGCTACCGGTAACGTTGATCGCCCGGACGTCGCGACGCTACGAAGTCTCATCCGCCCTTCGCACGGGAGAAGGTTCAGAACGCGAACGCCCACTGGGCGCCATATTCCTGGTGGGAATCCAGCCCGTCCTCGGTGACGAATCGACCTTCGAACTTTAGGACCGAGTGGTCTCCCAACCGAGTCCTGACCCCGACGGTTTCGATCCGTTGATCGATTGCCCCCAGGGTCAGCATGTACGGATCAGCGGCCGCTTCGTCGATGGACATCTGTTCGTATCTGGCGTAGGGAGTGACGACCCCGGCGAACTCACGGCCGATCTGTACATAGGAGAAATAGTGCGTCGCGGTATCGGCCGCCAATTCGTCCTTGTCCCGGACCACGAAATACTCTGCGAGAATCTCCAATGGTCCCTCGGTACGGGTGATGTCGGCGCCGACAATGGTCTGGGCGACCTCCAGCGCTGGCGCGGGGGCGGGCGGGACGACCAGGGAACCCTGGTTGATCACCTGGCTACTGAACGCGCTGGCTCCCACCGCCCAGCCGGCGAGGGCGCTTGGGGCCCACGCGATACGAACGCCGACCGCCTTGTTCTTGTTCGGGTCGGCTTCGGCATTCGGGTCGAGCACGTTGGTGCCCTCTTCGTCCGTGATCGAAGAACCGTTGCCCACCAAGATGTGATAGGAGAGTTCTCCGGACGGGAAGAACCTCCGTCCGGTCAGCGCCAGCCCGACCGTATGGAGGGGAAGGAGTCCGCCATCGTCCTCGAACTCCAGGAAGACGGGGCGCTCGATCGTGGTGTATAAGAACGTCCCGTGGTGGTAGGCCGTGTTCCAGTAGCCGAGTGCGGTGTGAAACCGCCCGGCCTGCACCTTCAGGACGTCGGAAAACGTATAGCCGATCTGCAACCGCTCCACGTCCACGATGCCCGACTCGAACGCGAACTCCGCGAGCATGTTCACGCGTGGGCCGAGAGACTCCGCCAGGAAAAAGTCAATCGGGCCGACGACGAATGCGCCGTTATTCTCCTCAGGGGTGGCGTCGTTATGGAGGTCGTGTCGATACGAGATGTCTGCGAAGCCGTGAAAGTCCAGTGCAAGTGCCGACGGACTCGCCGTGAGATACCAGGCCAGTGCGATCACTAGCGGGTGCGAGATGAGCGCTCGCCGGCGTGTCATCTGAGGGTCTGGTGAATCACGTGACCACTAGCTATACCACAGGAGTGTGCGTTGTCAACGACGGCTGAGTTCGAGGAGGGTTTCGACGTGAGCGGTCTGGGGAAAGAAGTCGAAGCTCTGGAGTCGCGTCACGCGGTATCCGGCATCGGCCAAGCGTCGCGCGTCGCGAGCCAGTGTCGCCGGCTCACAGGACACGTACAGCAGGCGCGGGGCGTCAAGCGCCAGCACCCGTGCGAGCGCGCGACGGCTGAGCCCGGCGCGCGGAGGGTCCAAGACCGCCACCTCGGGTCGCAGATCATCGGCGGTCGGCGTCCACGCCTCCACGCGACGGCCCACCACCCGAACGCGCCGCCCGGTCGCACGCGCGTTCCAACGGGCGTCGTCTGCGGCGGTGGGTGACGATTCCACGGCGGTGACGCGGCTGGTGGCCGCGAGCGGAAGGCTGATGTTCCCGAACCCCGCGTAGAGGTCCACCACGCGTCCACCGCCTTGCAACGCGGCCCACGCCACGACCGTGCCGACCAGGGAGGCGTTCGCGCCGGCGTTGACCTGCAAAAACGTCCGGTCGCTCACCCGGCAGACCAGGCCGCTGATCCGCTCCTCGAGCCAATCTCCGCCATCGATTCGGCGTCCCCGCGGCGTGTACGCGACCAGTCCGCGAAGCCGAATCTGTGCCCGCAACGTTCGCGCCAGGGCCGGCAACGTCCCAATTTGCAGCGAGTCGAGGTGCAACACGATCACACACTCGTCGGAGGCCGACGTTGTTTGAAGTTCCACCTCCCGCACATTCGCCAGCCGGACGTCGGAGCCGGCTACGAGCTCGCGCAGCACGGTGAGAGCGGCTTGAAGTCTCGGGTGCAACACCAGGCACGTGGGCGCGGAGACGACGTCATGGCTTCTGGCCGCAAAGTAGCCGATGGCCGGAGGGCGTCCGCTCCGAGCGATCTTCAACTGAGCGCGAAGGCGGTAACCAAACGGTTCAGGCGAGGGGACGACCGGCGGGACATCGATGTCGAGGCCGCCGAGCCGTTGTAGCGTCTCCCGGACGATGTCGCGCTTGAGGGCCAACTGGGCGTCGTAGGCCGCGTGTTGGAGTTGGCAGCCGCCGCACGCGGGAAAGGAGGGGCATGGAGCCTCCACGCGTTGCGCCGAGGACGTGACCACCTGCTCGAGGGCAGCGTCGGCATAGCCCTTACGCACCGCGGTGACGCGCGCGGCGATGTGTTCGCCGTTGAGAGCGCCGGCCACGAAGACGGGAGCCCCGTCCCATCGGCCCATCCCTCGTCCCCCGTGAACGACCTTCTCGATCATGAGCGGGACAAGGTCGCCGACCGCTGTCATGTGTCTTCGCCGTGCTCCGGCCGCAGCGCAATACCCAGCATCTTGATCTTGCGGTGGAGGTGGCTGCGTTCGAGCCCCAGCGCCTCGGCGGTTTTGCTCACGTTGAACTCGTGGGTTCGCAGTGATCGGGTAATGAACTCGCGCTCAAACGCGGCGCGCGCGTCACGCAGCGAGCCGCCGACCGCGGGCATGGACGCGGCCGAATGGTCCGAGCCGACGGAGCCGCCCCATGACGACGCGAGGTCGTCCGGGCCGATCACCGATCCCGGCACCATGATCAGCAGGCGCTCGATGGTGTTGCGCAGCTCGCGCACGTTGCCCGGCCACCGGTAGCGGGTGAGGGCGGCCAGCGCCTCGGGGTGGAGGCTCTTCGGCGCGAGGCCCTGATCGGCCGCGATCTCGCGGAGGAAGTGCGCGGCCAACGCCGGGATGTCCTCGCGGCGTTCCCGGAGCGGGGGCACCGTGAGCGGGATGACGTTCAAGCGGTAGAAGAGGTCCTCGCGAAACGTGCCGCGCGTGATAGCGGCGGCGAGGTCCTTGTTGGAGGCGCTGATGACGCGCACGTCCACCTCCAATGTCTTGCCCCCACCGACCCGGGTGAAGCGCTGTTCCTGGAGGGCGCGGAGGACCTTGGCTTGAGTGGGGAGGCTCATGTCGCCCACCTCGTCCAGAAACAACGTGCCGCGGTCCGCTTCTTCGAACTTGCCGCGCTTCATCGCGGTCGCGCCGGTAAACGCCCCGCGTTCGTGGCCGAACAGCTCGCTCTCGATCAGCGTGTCCGGAATCGCGGCGCAGTTGACGTCCACGAAGGGTCCACCCGCCCGCGGGCTGTTGGCGTGAATCAGGCGCGCGACGACCTCTTTGCCGGTGCCGTTTTCACCGGAAATCAACACGCGGCTGTGAGAGGCGGCGGCCGACGCGATCTGGGCCTTGAGCCGAGTCATGGCCGGGCTGTCGCCGATCAAGGCCAATTGCCGCGTAATGGTGGCCTTGAGGCGCCGGTTTTCTTCGCTGAGCCGCTTGGTCTCCAGCGCGTGTTTGACCAGCAGCAAGACCTTGTCGAGCGACAGGGGCTTTTCGATGTAGTCGTAGGCCCCAAGTTTGATCGCTTTGATCGCGGTCTCGATCGTGCCGTGGCCCGACATCATAATGACCGGAACCTGGGGAGCGGCCTCGCGGATCTGGCGAAGAGTCTCCAGCCCGTCCTGTTCCGGCATCCAGATGTCGAGCAGGACCGCGGACGGCGGCTCCTTGACGAGCTCTTTGACCGCGGAACCGCCGTCGGCCGTGGCGGTGACCCGGTATCCCTCATCACCCAGGATCGCGGACAGCGCCTGCAAAATGGCCTGTTCGTCGTCGACAATGAGGATGGTATCCGCCATCGTCAGCTCCTAGGTTGCGGCTGGGACGCGCGCTGGCCGCGCATCCGGCGCCACCGGCAGTTCCACCACGAACGATGTCCCGTGCGGTTGCCGATCCGCTACGCGGATATACCCGTTGTGGTCCGACACGATACGCTGCACGATCGCCAGCCCGAGCCCGGTGCCGGTTTTCTTCTTCGAGAAATAGGGCAAGAACAGTTTGTCGCGGTCGTCCGGGTGAATGCCGGGGCCGTCGTCCGCCACCTCGATCCGGATGCGGGGCGGGTGGGGGGAGAGCGAGGTGACGACCCACACCTCCCCGCGTTTGTTGACGGCTTCGACGGCGTTTTCCACCAGGTTGGTGAACACGCGCTTCATCTGGTTGCGATCGACAAACGCGGGCGGCAGCGCGGCGTCGAACCGCGCGTGGACGCGGACGTCGCGATAGGCCGCTTGGTACAACTGGATGACTTCCCTGAGCACGTCGTGCAGGTCGAGCAGTTCCGGCTGCGGCACCGGCATACGGGCGAAACTGGAAAACTCGTCGACCATCGTCTTGAGGCTCGTGACCTCATTGATGATCGCGGTGGTGGCGTCGTCCACCACCGCGATCAAATCGGGCGCCTGTTCCACGGCTTTCTTGCGCAGGCGCTGGGCGGAGAGTTGGATGGGCGTGAGCGGGTTCTTGATCTCGTGCGCGATACGCTGCGCCACCTCCTGCCACGCCGCGGCCTTTTGGGCCTTGATCAGGTCCGAGAGGTCGTCGAAGACCATGACCAGCCCGAGATCTTGTTCCGGGCGTCCAAGTCGCGACACGATGACCCTCAGCGACAGCGGGTGTCCCTGGGCCTGGACCTGAAGTTCGCGTTCAAGCACGTCATCCACGGCCGAGGCGGGGTCCAACAGGTCGGCGACGGCGTCGAGCGCACGCGCTTCGAACAGCTCGCGCGGCGAGCGGCCCAGCGCGTCCGCGGCGGCAACGCCCAGGATGCGCTCCGCGGCCTGATTGAAGATCGTGACCCGACCGCGGCCATCCACGGACACGACCCCGGTGCCGATCGTCTCCAGAATGGTCTCCATGTAAGTCCGCCGAGACTGGAGTTCCGCGTTGGAGCTGGTGAGCGACTGGGCCGCGCGCTCCACCTGCTCCTTGCTCGCTTTGAGGTCTCGAGTCATGGTGTTGAAGGAATCGACCAGGACGCGTAACTCGTCGCTGGCCTCCACGTCGATCGTGAAGTCCAAATTGCCCTGCGCCACCGCCTGGGTGCCCTCGGCCAGCCGTTGGATCGGTACCGTGACGCCGCGAGCCACGTAGTAACCGAACCACGTCGCGGAGAAGATGATCAGCAACGTGATGATCAGGAACGACAGGATGTACCCGCCTTTGATCGGGTTCTTGAACGTCTTGAGTTGGTTGTAATCTTCGTAGGTCTTGCTGATGCCTTCGAGTTGGGCGACCAGTTCCTGCGGGATCACGCTCTCGATCACCACGGTGCCGAGCGCGGTCCCGTCCTGACCCACCACCGGGACCGCTCCCCAGATCACGTCGCCGTGCTCGGCCGACCGCACCACGCTGCGCTCGGCGCGCGCGCCCAAGACTCCCTCCGGTGGGGCGTCGAAGGGCGGTTGCGCGCCCGGGGCCACCGCCCGTACGGCCCCGTCTTTCAAGGCCGTCGCCCCGCCCGGACGGGCTCCCGGCGGGAGGAACCAGATCGAACGTCGGTGGGCACCGGCGGCCTCGGCGCTCAGAAACGCGGTCAACTCGCGTTGGCCATTGGAATGCCCCCACCTCTGGCGCACGATTTCCCGGGCGATCGCCCCTCCGTGGGTGAAGATCCCGGCCTCGTGTTCTCGGTACACGGTCTGGGCCACTCCAAGCGCGCTGGTCAATGACCGTTCGACCTGGACGCCGAACCAACTTTCCACCGCGGAGGTCAACAATCCGCCGGCCACCACGAACAGCAGTAACGACGGGATCAGGGACAAACCGACGAAGGCCACGGTGATCTTGGTGCGGAACCCCGTTCCCAGGCGGCGGTGCCGGCGCTCGAAAAACAGCTTGATCAGGTTGCGCGAGAGCAGCAGCGTCAGGAGAATGACCAGGATGAAATTGACGTTGACCAGGGTCAAGACCAGGATGTTGTTGGAAAACGGCGAGGGCGCTGCCAGACCCTTGTAGTAGAGCGTGGTCGCGGAGATCGACAGGAAGATCAAGATCAGCGTCAGCCAGAGGGCCCGCAGGCCTCTCTTGGACCAGCGGCGCGATGAGGGATTAGCAGCCATCGGCCCCACTCGTCGGGGTGCGGCGTTGCCGCCCACGCGTCACCTTACCCTTCCAGACGTCAGGGACCATCGGGCGCCCGGAATGTGGCGGAGTCGCGCCACTCGGTGTCGATTTCGAGGAACGGGATGAAAAACAAAAAATAATCCAGGTAGAGGGGGAGTTGCGGCGCCTTCATTTCCGCCTTGACGCTCACCAGATATTTCTTTCCGCGTTTCAGATGGTGGACGTCCGCGACCGGGACGTGATTCACGCGGGAGACCAGGTCGCGTGCCGACTTGAAGTCCGGGACAATGGTCTGGGTCACGCCCGACGGCAATCGGCTGGTCACCACGTATTCCCGTTTGAGGAGGTCGTATTTGATGCTGTATTTGACGGTAACCGCCGCGATCTCTTCGTCGAACCAGACGCGCTGGCGCTGCTTCAAAACAAGATAATAGTATAAGTCTTTTGCCAATCCCTGGCGAAGGTCGTCATCGAGATGGGAGCTCAATCCCGGGTTGAGCACCGCCGAAACGTAGATGCGGCCGTCCTGCTGCTTGACCGACAGTTGGTCGATGCTTTCATCCGCGCCGTGCGCCGACGGGGAAATCGCGAGAAAAACGAGCGCGATCGCCAGCCAACGGACGACGTCCGTCCGGCGGGGTCCTACCGCGGTGGCGGACCCGCGCCGCCCACGCGTGTTCTCGATGCGCGGCGCGGTAGCTGGGCTCATGGAGGTCGGCGCATCTTACCACGAATCTTAGAAGGCGTGACCCAGCGTGAAGTGATAGGTGCCGTGCGCCTCGCCCGGCTCCCAATTGAGCTTGTGCCCGTAGTCCAGGCGGAGCGGTCCAACCGGCGTGTTGTAACGGACTCCCATCCCCACCGTGGTTTTGATGTCCGTCCAACGAATGGAATCCTGGTCCAACCACGTGTTGCCGCCGTCCCAGAACACCACCACGCCGAGCGACCCGACCACGGTCGCGCGTAGCTCCGCATTCAGCAACAAGAAGACGTTTCCGCCGGTGGGCGTGCCGTCGTCCAGCTTCGGCCCCACAGTGTCTTCTTCGTAGCCACGGATCGAACTCCGGCCTCCGACGTAGAACCGCTCGTTCGGTGGCAGGAGGAGGGCAATACGTGGGTCCGTGTTCTGCTGGGTCGCCTCTTGAATCAGGGCTTCCCGGGTTTCACCAAACCGGCTGGCCACCCCGAAGCGTGTACCCAACGCCAGGACGAGCGGCGTCGCAACCGGGATGAAGCGGCTGGTGCCTGCCGTTACCTTCCAGTACTGTTCCTGAGAGCCAAGGAGCAACGCGGCGGTTTCGAACGCCACGGTGGCGAGCACGCCGGTGCGGGGGTTGAATAAATCGTCGCGCGTGTTCCAGACCAGCGAGGGTGTGAGGCTGCCGATATTGGCCCGATCCTCATCGAACGGAAGGAATTGTGGATCGTCGGTCGTCAGTTCCTCGAAGTGGTTGATTTGATAATCGTAGACCAGCGAACCAAACAGCCGAGGACGCAGGGTTCGATCCACACCTGCACTGAATCCGTAGGCGCTCAGTTGGTACCCACGTGTCTCTTCCTCGCGGACTTCGTGATACAGCGCCGCTTTTCCGTCGATTCGCCGATTGAACAGCCAGGGGTGGCGATAGCTGAGCGTGGCTTTGCGCTCGATTCGGCTCCCCTCCAGCCGTAGACCGGCTCGTCGCCCGAGGCCCATCAGGTTGCGATAGGTGATTTCAGCAAAGCCCCGCATCCCTTCGTAGTTGGAATAGCCGACCCCGAGGTCCACCATTCCGGCATCGCGTTCTCTGACCGAGAGGCGCAAGTCTTTGATCGCCTCCTGGCGCTCGGGGTCGGTCGGAGCCAGCCGGACCTCACGCAGAAATCCGAGTTGCGAAACCCGCCGTTGGTTCTCGAAGATTTGCTGCGGGTTGTAGGGATCGCCCGGCTTGATGGTCAGCTCGCGGAGGATCACGTGATCGCGGGTCCGTTCATTCCCCGACAACGTGATCGAGCCGACCTTCACGGCGAGGCCCTCGTCGATCGTGATGCGCAGGTCGGCGCGCGTATGATCCGGGCTGATGGTGGGCGCGGTGTCGACCGTTGCGTGGACGTAGCCGAGCTCGCTGTATGCCTCGAGCATGGCCGTCCGCGCCGCCCGCAGCCGTACCTCCACGTACGGCGCCCCCTCCTGGAGTTCATACCGTTGCAGAATCAGCTCCAGGGAAATCGCGCCCTGTCCCTCGATCTCGACGCGGTTGATTCGGGTCTGCGGGCCCTCTTCCACCGCGAACACCGCCGTGGCGCGTGGAGGGTCGTCGGCGTCTTCGACGCGGGTCGCGACGTGGGGGGACAGGAACCCGTGCCCGCGATACCACAAGAGAATTCGCTGCCGGTCGCCGTCCAGGGTCTCTTGTTCGGCGTATCGGTCTCGCCAGAACCCGCTCGGCCTCGTGGCCAGCAACGCCGACAGCTCCGCGTCGGACGCCGCGATGTTGCCCGTGATGACCACCTCTCGCAACGGAAACGGCTCGCCAGCGTCGACCACCACACGGATCACTACGGTGCCGTCGGGGTCAACGTGGCGTTCCATTCGCACCGCGGCCCGCCGGTAGCCGCGGTCCGTCAAGAAACGGGCGAGGAGTGCGCCTTCCTCCGCAAGGGCTTCCTCGTCGTCGCGCGGGTCGTCGAAGAAGGTCATCTGTTTTTTAAGGGCTTTCTTGCCGACCCCGGTCTCGCCCTCAATGTCGACCCGGTAGTGCGTTCCTTTCTGGATCGGGACCGCGATCTCTATGCCGCGCCGGCTAGTGGTCCACTCGATGGGTCCGATGCTCGCGTTGAGATACCCCGCGTCTCGGTACACACCCCGGAGGCGGTCCAGTCCTTGCTCGAGGTGGTCGCGCGATACGTACTCGCCTGGCGCCGTCCGGAGGGCGATCCAATGGCGAAACTTCGAGAATGCCGGCGTGCCCGGGAAGGTGATCGACCGCAGCCGCAAGCGGTCGCGCTCTTGGATGGCGAATGTGACGCGGGCCCTGGTGGCGGACTCTTCGAGCGCGACATCCGCGGTGATGTCGACGATGTACCCCGAGCGTTCGTACCAGGCGCGCACACGGTCCTTGGCCGCGCCAATGTCCGCTTCGATCAGTTCGTCGCCCGGTCTGAGCCCGGCGGCTTTTCGCAGCTCGGCGGCCGACTGGCGGTGGCCGTGGAACTGCACGCGGCTGATGCGTATGCGCGGGACGAACGCAATCGTGAGTGCGACGCCGCCGTCGCGGGGATCGGCCGAGACCCGGATGTCAGACCAGTCTCCGGTCCCGGCGAGTTCAGCGATTGCCCGGCGGATGGCTGCAGCCGAATACGCCCGGCCTGGTTGAATCCGGGTCACCCGTTCGAACGTGGCGCGATCCGGTGCGGTCGGGCCCTGAAGCTCGATCGCCACGATCGCTCGTCCCTGAAATTGGCCCGGCTCCGAAAGCGAGTCGGCGGCTACCATTGACGGCCACGTGAAGACGGCCCAGATCAACGCGGCGGAGACCCCGCGCGCGCGCGCCGTCATCGGAACTCGAACCGGAATCGGATGTCTCCTCCGAAGCCCCTCTGGGAATCCTGCTCGCCGATGAGAAAGACGTTGCGGGCGAGCTCGTATTCGACCCGGACGCCTTGACGACCCGAGCTCTCGAGCGTCGTGCTGTAACGGAGAACCAGCCGGTCTTCGAACAGTTGCTTGCCGACCGACAGCTCCGGCGTACTAGTTCCGAGCTCGGGATCATAGCGCGGGTCGATCTGGAAGCTGTCTACCAGTCGATCGACGCCGGGCAGGCGCTGGACGCCCTCCTCCAGGAGAGCGTCCATGGCGATCGAGGCTGCTTCCTCCCGGCCCACGCTCTGCTCGGACTGTGCGACCTGTTCAGTGGTTCGTCCGACGGTGAGCAGCGCCAAGATATCGGTCTCGCTCAGCGAGGGGTCGGATGTCAGGCCCAGCGCGAATTTCTCGATCGTGCCTGTGAGTTGCAGCGTGATGTCGTAGTCCTGCACCGTCGTGGTGGCCTGCAAGTCGATCACCGGGCGAAAGCGGTTGGGATCCACGAAGTCCAACGTGGCTGACTGCACGCGATATGTGTTGTTACGGAACGTGAGGGTGCCGTCCCGGGTCTCGATCCGGCCGATGAGGTAGGGATGGTCGACGGTACCTTTTAACAGCAGATCGACCTCCAGATCTGCGTTGGCGAGATTGTTCCTGATGGAGATTTGTTCTCGTCCCGTGAAGTGAATGTTGAGCGACAATCCGCGCGCCAATGCCGGGGCTTCCGGGGTCGCGGCCTGCTCCTGGGCGCGCCGTCGCAAGTCGAGAATCCACTCCTGAACGTTGAGGCGCGTGCTGTACAACGCGCGGTCGATGGTGAGTTCGCCTCGCAGGCTCTGCGCGTCAGGGGTGCCCGTCAAAACCAACTGGCCGCTGAACGTGGGGACGAGGTCGTCCATCAGGGGAAACTGTATCCCGGAAAGGTCGACCAGGACGCCAAACCGGCTGGGACGGAAACCGGTGAGCTGGATCTGTCCGCTCGCCGAGACGCGTCCGTTGCCGAGCGAACCCTCGAGCGACTCCAGCACCACCTGGCGCTCGTTAAAGAATAGACCCACGGTGTCCACCGTGATCGGCTGCCTGAGCGTGCGGGTTCTGATCACCGCGCTTTGAATGGTGACGCCACCCTGGATTTTAGGGCTGGTCCAACGATCGGAAATCTTCAGCACAAGATACGTTTTCCCTCGTCCCGACGTGACGGTGGGCACGAACAGGCGGGTCAGGCGGAGATCGGCTTCCCCCACGATCAGCAGGTCGTACTCCTTAAACAGATCGACGCTGCCCGAGACCGTGAGCGTCGTGTCGGTGCCGCGCAAGCGACACGCACCCACGGTCACGCGGCCCCGATCCATGGTGAAGACCAGATCCTCCTGGTTCTCGACCACGTATTCGCCGACGTCGGCGGACAGCCGCGTGAGCCGCGTCTCCACGCGCCAGTCGAGCGGCTGCAACAGGGGACCGTTGACCGCGATCCGCCCGCTCAGCGCGGCGTTCATGTCAGCGATGGCTGCCGGCAGCCACGGACGCAGCAAAGGGACCAACGAGCTGTTGTCGATCGTCAGGACCGCCGAGAGCGGAAACTGCGGTTCCCAGCGCAACACGGCCGACAGTTCGGCGCGTTGATCGTCCAGGGCCGCCTTGAGCACGAGCCGGCGGTCCACCACGTCGAGCGTCGCGCGACCTCGACCCAACGATTGCCCCGCGCCTTCCAAGTAGTCGATGGTGGCGGATCCGTGCATCTCGGGCTTGGCGAACGTGCCCTTCATGGCCAGCACGGCCGAGGCGATTCCCGAAATCGGCAGATCGTTGAGCGCAAACAGGTTGAGCGTCTGCAGGTGGAGCGTGGGGGCTTCGAACTGCGCCTCGAATCCCTCGCGGTAGACGATGGCGCCGTGCCCGCGGACCTCGCTCTCTCCCCGACGCAGGGCGGCGCGCGCAAACGAGATCCGCTGGCGGTTGATCGCCATGCTGACCGCGCCTTCATCGAACGCCTGTCCCCAGATGGCGCCGTCGTCCAGACGCAGGTCGCCGCTGATGAGGAAGTCGGCGGGAGAGCCTTGGAACGTGAACGTCCCGTCCACGGCCGCGCGGATGGGCAGTGCACGGAAAGCGATCGGCAGCACATCCTCCACGCGGGCACGCCGCAGCGTCGCGGTGAGGTCGAAACCCGGCACCGACTCTCCTTCCCACGTGAGCTTGCCGACCGTGTCGTACCGTGCTTCGCCGTTCCGCCATACGGTGTCGCGGAACGACAGTGTCCGCTCCGCGTAACGGAGCGTGGTGGCCAGGTCCCCGGCGGGATGACCGCGCAGGGAGAGATCGCGGATTTCAGCCCGACCCTCCACGGTTGGAGCGGTCAGTCGGCCGGCCAAGCGACCGCGAAACGCCCCGACCCCGCCCGCGGAAAAACGCAGGCCCAGGGCCTCGGTGACGGCAGCCACGTCTTGTCCACTCGCGTCCAGCGTCAGGTCGGCGTCACCTGCGACCGTCACCGAGCCGGTCACCGATACCCGTCCCGTGTCGGTAGCGATGGAAGCGGTGTCCAGGTTCAGACGTCCGGCGCGAAGGGTCCACGGGATGTCCGCCGAAACCACCAACCCGACCAACGCGCGAAGGCGGTCGTTTGTTGCGGGTGCCGCCGACTCAGGCGCCGGTCGAGTCATCGCGATAGCCAGTCGACCTTGTCCTTCCAGGGCGTCCACGGAGAGCCCGCGGCCGGTAATCCGCAACGGGCCCGAGATCTCATGCGGGGGAAGCGGAGCGTCTAGCTGTGTGAGACGCTGGAGCAGAGCTGCCGGGCGCAGGCGCGATGCCTCCGCTTCCGCGGACCACGCCACCGGGGCCGCCCCGAAATCCAGGCTCCCGTGTCCAAGGATGGAGCCGCCGAGCACTCGGCCGGTGACGTCGGTGAGCGCCAGGCGCCCGTTGTGGGCGTCGAAGCCGGTGGAAAGATCACCGACCGCGACCCCGTGGTAGGTGATGACTTTGGCGGCGAGGTCTCCGCGCAAGGTCGGCTCCCGGATCGGCCCGGTCACCCGCGCGCGCACAGTCAGGTGTCCTCCCAGGGGGTGGGAGGCGGTCCACGC
This sequence comes from Nitrospirota bacterium, assembly GCA_040757335.1. Classification (NCBI taxonomy): domain Bacteria; kingdom Pseudomonadati; phylum Nitrospirota; species Nitrospirota bacterium. Next base: position 89,765 of record JBFLXB010000010.1, read on the forward strand.
CGCGAGCAGGGGCTGGAGATCAATCGCCCCGGTGGCGGACAGGTCGAGCGCCGGCGTCTCATCGAACGTCAGAGTCCCCTTCGCGGAGACGGAGATACCCGCGCCGTCGAGCGAGAACTCGGTGACGGTGATGCGCCGTCCCTCCGCGACGATCTGCAGACGGGTCTCGGCGAACGGTGATGTGCGGGCGCCGATCGTCACGGTGCCGCCGGGAGCGGTCAGGTCGGCTGTGACGTGACGCGTGACCAGATCCGGATACAGCACGGCGCTGACACCCTTCAGAGACACGGAGGCGGTCGGCGAACGATAGCTGACCTCGGCGTCTTCGATGTCGATGCGCCTGATGAGCACAGCAGGACCCCCGTCGCTCGGAGGAGGGGCGTCTCCGCCCAGGCGCGGGATGTTCGTGATCCCACCTTCGATGGTGACCATCGTCACGCGTGGGTGCTCGATGCGGAGCCACCGGATGACCGGGGTTTCAGTGAGGAATGAGATCAGGCTTGGCCGCACCGTGACGCGGTCGACGGACAGGGGCGCGACGGGAACGGTGTCGGAGAGCGAGTGAACCGTGACGCCCTCGACCACGAGGGTCAACGGCACCATGTCGAATCGGATCCTTCCGATGTCGACGCGGCCCCCGAGCTGTGCGCTCAGCGTCTCGGTCAGAGAGGCGGCCAGGCGCGCGAGGACCTTGTCGCGCTGCGTCACGAACGCCACGACCGCGGCGACGGCGAGAATGACCACACCGATCGCGCCGACGCGGAGGGCTGTGCGCATGGGTCGGTCGGAACAGCCTCCGACTACGGGATGACCGGCGGGACCCGACTAACGGGCGTGTTCCACATACCGCAGGCGGAGGGTATACAGGATGTTTCCCAAGAGGGCGGACTCGTCGGGCGTGAGGTTGCCCTTGGTCTTTTCCTCCAGGACGCCCAGCAAATCGATCATCTCTTGCGCGCGGGGAAGGTTCACGGGCGAGGTATTCCCGTCAGGCGTGGGAGCTCCCAGGTGCATGAGCGCGCTCGACGCCAGCGAGAGCAGCAGGCCGGAAAAGTCCGGCGGACCCATGGGACCGTGATCAGCCGGTGCTTGATCAGATGTCGGCCCGGCGTCGGCCGCCGGAGAAGGCCGGGGAGAGGGCTCGGCGGAAGCAGAGCGCTCGCGAGCCGCCCCCCGTCGGTCAGAGACGGTGAAGCCTTGGTCTTCTTCGCGCTCGATCATGGCGAATTCCTCAAAATGCGCGCCACCTTAACACGGCCCGGAACGAGATTTCAACAAACCGCGGAGGAAGGTCCGGGGCCTGCTTGCCGACGCGAGGCAACTCACGATGCATTGCAGAAAATGATTGACAACCGAAAAATCGCTGTTGTAGCATACGTCTCCTCCGAGGGCTGTTTGGCGCATCTGCCTTGGCGCGGTGAACGGATTGGCGTTGTGTTTGAGAATGTGCTGCGCGAAGTTCGCGCTTACAGGGGCGGAAGACGTCCACTCACATGGCGAAGCATCGAGTGGGCTATTCCAAGCGGCAGACAGAGCCGATCCCGGGATGGGTTGAGCCGGTGGGTGTGCGTGGCGTTGGCAAGTACGTGGGGGTGGTTGGCAATTGGGGCGCCGGCTTGGGCCACGCACGAGGTGGATCACCGGTTCGAGGTCACGGGGACCGTCCGCGCAGCGGACGGAACACCGCGTCCGAACCTCAAAGTGGTTGTTTCGCATCCGCGAGGCAACCTCAGCGAAAGCGCCTTGACCGACAGCAGCGGGCGTTATGCGGTGCTGCTTCATCTCCATGATAAAGATGCGGGCGACCCCGTGACCGTCGCGGCAGGAGACGAGACCACGACGATCAGGGCCGATTACGACCCCAAAGACCATCGCACCCGACGTGTGGTGACCGTGGACTTTGGACCAACCGTGCAAGGCTCGGACGACCAATCCCGGTCGATGATATGGTGGTATGGGGCCGGGGGAGCCGCGTTGGCGGGGAGCGTGATCTACTGGCGGCTGCGCGCTAAGCAGTCGCGGCGCGCGGCACAGACGGGCCGATCCGCCCGCCGGAAGGCGAAATCCCATGTGTGATCCGGGGTGGGGGCCAGTGTATTCCGAGCCTGGAAGGGAGGTGGCGAACCGATGAGTACTCCAACAACGCCTGCACCAGACCAGGCCGCTCAACAGAAACTCAAAGAACAGGAACTGTCCCGGCGACGATTTTTCGCGCTCGTGGGGTGGGGAGGTTTCCTCGCCTCGGTCGGCGGGTCGGCCTTCGGCGCATTCCGGTTCATGTTTCCGGAAGTGCTCTATGAGCCCCCCACCATCTTCAAAATCGGGAAACCCACTGACTATGGAATGGGCGTCACGGACACCTTGAAGAAAGAACGGCAAATCTGGGTCGTCCGCAACGAGAAGGGCTTGTACGTGTTGGTCGCGATCTGCCGGCATTTGGGCTGTACACCCAATTGGTTTCAGGATCAGGCGCGATTTCGTTGTCCGTGCCATGGGAGTATCTACGACATTTATGGAAACGTCCGTGGCGGCCCGGCTCCGCGTACCCTGTGGCGCGCGGCAATTCACTTGGACCCGGTCGATGGCCAGGTCGTGGTGAACTTTATCCAGCGACAGGATCCCGATCCGCAATCGACCCTAGAGGGATTGACGGTTCCGGAGGAAGGGCGGGAGGTTCCTCCGTTCTTCGTCAACGTCTAGAGCGTATGCAATGAGGCAACGTACTGCATTCCCCGCTACGGGGCGCAATGCAGGCTGCACCCCGTAAGCGAGGAGGGGAGACCGCATGACAGGCTGGTTTGAAAAGCTCCAACAACAGATCGTCAGCACGCAGGTGTGGCGATCGCTGTTCAGACACGGATATCCGGATACTGACATCAACCGCGCGCTCGTGATGTTCACGAACGTCATCCTCCACCTTCACCCCGTGCGGGTCAAGCGGGGTGCGCTCAAGATTCGGTACACGTGGTGTCTCGGCGGATTGACGTTTTTCATGTTCATCATCCTGACGATCACCGGCGTGTTCCTGATGTTCTACTACGTACCGGATACCCGTCGCGCCTATAACGACATCAAGGATCTCCAGTACGTCGTCTACATGGGGAACTTGATGCGGGACATGCATCGATGGGCGGCCCACGCGATGGTCTTCCTGGTGTGGCTGCACATGACGCGGGTGTTCCTGACCGGATCGTACAAGCCTCCGCGGGAGTTCAACTGGGTGGTCGGGGTCGTGCTGCTGGTGCTGACCTTGATCCTCTCGTGGACGGGCTATCTGCTGCCGTGGGACCAACTGGCGCTGTGGGCCATTACGGTGGGCGCGAAGATGGCGGAGGCGACCCCTGTGATCGGCGTGGCGGGACCCTTCGGTCTGCAGATGGGGATGCGTCCGGACAACGACATCCGGTTCATGCTGCTGGGCGGGACAGTCGTGGGGCAGAGCGCATTGCTCAGGTTCTACGTGCTGCACTGCGTCGGGTTACCGCTGATTGCTGCGTTTTTCATGGCGGTGCATTTTTGGAGGATCCGCAAAGACGGGTTCTCCGGCCCCTTGTGACGGGTCCGTCGCCGTCGGAAGATGAGGTGAGGAGTTCTTATGGCTGATCAGACTCAGGCACACGCGTCCACCAGCGGTCAGAAAAAGCCCTATGGTTTGGCGGAACTCGTCCGGGGCACGGCTCCCGGAGCGCCCAAGCCCCCAGAGGAAACCGCCTTCACCTGGCCCCACCTCGTGTACATTGAGTTCCTGGCGATGCTGGCCTCGACGATTGTCTTGATGGTGCTCTGCCTCATCTCCGGGGCGCCGCTCGAAGAGTCAGCTAGTGCCGACACCACGCCCAACCCCATGAAAGCGCCGTGGTACTTCCTGGGGCTCCAGGAGTTGTTGGTCTTCTTCGACCCCTGGTTGGCGGGCGTCGTACTACCCGGGCTCATCATTGTCGGGTTGATGGTTGTGCCCTACATCGACGTCAACCCCAAAGGCATCGGCCAGTATAACTACCAAGATCGCAAGTTCGCGGTGCTGACGTTTTCGTTCGGTCTGGCGCTCTGGTACATCTTCATCGTCATCGGCGTCTATATGAGGGGCCTAGACTGGCAGTGGTATTGGCCGTGGGATAACTGGTTACTCCATAAAGAAGCGTCCGCGGTCGCGCTGATCGATTTGGAGATCATCTTCTCCCAGAAACTCGGCATCGCGCAATCCAACGCGAATTTGCTGACCTACGTGTTCACGATCGTGTTCTATACCGTAGGTTTCTCCATCCCATTCCTCTTTTTCCGGAAGTTTTATGACTCGCTCGGATTCGTCCGCTATAACGTCATGATGGCATTTTTCATGACCATGATGTTGGTGCCGTTTAAAGTGATGCTCCGACTGGTGTTCAACATCAAATACATGTTGATTACACCGTGGTTTAAGATCTAGCGGAAAGGGCGAGACGATGTCGATGGAAAACCTCGAAATCGGACTCTTCATCATCGTCGGCACTGGGCTGATCATGGGGCTGTTCGTGGGCCTGGCGATCTGGCTCGAGCGATCCTTTAAGAAATAACCTACAGAGCACCGCCCTCAACCCGGAGTCGTGAACCGATGTTGGGAAAAAATATCCTGTTCGGCATCCTGAGTCTGACCCTGCTGGGGCTATTCGGATTCGTGGTCTACAAGGAAGAGAATCCCGAGTGGAAACCCTACCAGCGCGAATACTACCGCTTGTTGGCCGAGAAGATGGGTGATCCCAAGTTGGCGGCGACTCCGACCAAGTTGGTGCAGACGTGGTTGCCGGATTTGGGCCGAATCGATCGCTGCACCAACTGCCACATGGGAATTGCCAACCCCGCGTTTGCCGACCAACCCCAACCCTTTACGACGCATCCGTTTCTGGACACCTATATGAACAGCCACCCGTTCGAGAAGTTTGGGTGCACGGTGTGCCATGACGGCGATGGCCAGGCCACGGTGGTCGAAAAGACCCACGGGATCGTCCACCACCTGGATCGTCAATTGGCGACCGGCGTGATGGTGCAGTCGGCTTGCGCGCGCTGTCATACCGACATCCACGAGCCGGGCGTCGAGTATCCGGAAGCGCCCGCGATCATGTTCGGTAAGAAGTTCGTGACCGAAACGGCATTCATGAAGTGCGGAGCGTGCCACGCGATCAAACAATACGGCTGGACCGCGGTGGCTGCGCCGGAGCTGTCCGGCATCGGCAGCCGGACCGAGTTGTCGTTTTACCTTGTCCATGAGTTCCAGCACGTGGAGTCGGATGTCCACACCAAAGCGCAATGGGAATTCGAGCACTTCGTCGACCCCCAAAAGATCACGCCGGGAAAGAAGCAGGTCAACAAGGAAACCGGCCAGGAGGAGTGGATAGGGCGCACCATCATGCCGAATTTTGTGGCCATCCACAAACTCACTGAAGAGCAGACGTGGATGCTCACCGCCTGGGTGATGAGTCTGCGCGATCCCAAAGTCGAGAAGATCCCGATGGCGTACTTGCCGCCGTATCGCAAGCCGGTGGTGGCGAAGTCCGACGAGGCCAAGCCGGGGTCCAAGTCCGCGGCGAAGCGCAAAACGTAACCGGTTGCTCCCTTCCCCCGCCGCGATCAGCCGGCGGGCTCATTGCAGCGCCATGTGTGTGGCGCTGCCTTCGGCCCCCCTGGCAGCGCCTTTGGCGCGGAGCACATTCCGATTATGGATGTCTTGACTCGGCCGATGCCCTGTGATAGGGTGTGGCCCTCCTTTTTTATGGAGCTCTGAGTATGCAAAAGAAATATCTGCTCGCTCCAGGTCCGACCGCTGTTCCGCCCGAAATTTTGCTGGCCATGGCCCAACCCATGGTCCATCACCGTTCCAAGGATTTCGAGCCCATCGTCGCGTCCGTCAAGGAAGATCTCAAGTGGCTGTTCCAGACTCGCCAAGACGTGATGATCCTCGCGTCGAGCGGGACCGGCGGGATGGAGAGCGCCATCGCGAACATTTTGTCGCCCGGCGACAAGGTCATCGCGATCAACGGCGGAAAGTTCGGCGAACGATGGGTGAAGATGGGCCAGGCCTACGGCTTGATGGTGGACGAGGTCAAGGTGGAGTGGGGAACCGCCGTGGACCCCGCGGCGATTGAACAGCGCCTCAAGCGCGACCCGGCCAAAGCCGTGTTCGTGCAGGCGAGTGAAAGTTCCACCGGCGTGGCGCACGATGTCAAGGCGCTGGGTGCGATCATCAAGAATTTCCCCAATACCTTACTCGTGGTCGATGCGGTGTCCGCCATGGGCGTGTTTGATCTGAAAACGGACGAGTGGGGCTTGGACGTCGTCGTGACGGGCTCGCAGAAGGCGCTGATGCTGCCGCCGGGGTTGGCGTTTGTGTCGCTCAGTGACAAGGCCTGGACGGCCGCCGAGAAAGCCACGCTTCCCAAGTTTTATTTCAATCTGAAACGGGAGCGGGATAACGTCCGCAAGAACACCACGGCGTACACCCCGGCGATCTCCCTGATCATCGGGCTGAAAAAGGCCTTTGAAATGCTCAAACCCGAAGGACTCGAAGCCATCTTTGCTCGGCACGCTCGCTTGGCGCGGGCTACCCGAGAGGCAATGAAGGCCCACGGGCTGGAGCTGTTTGCGAAGAGTTCGCCGAGCGATGCCCTCACCGCGGTGAAGACGCCCGACGGCCTTGACGCCGAGGCGGTGTATAAAACGCTCAGAGATCGATACGGCATTACCACGGCCGGCGGCCAAGACCACCTGAAGGGGAAGATCTTCCGCATCTCGCACATGGGGTACGCCGACACGTTCGACGTCATCACGGCGGTGGCCGCTGTCGAAATGGTGCTTAAAGGCATGGGGCACCCCATCACGCTCGGCAAAGGCGTGGGGGTGGCTCAAGGCATTCTTTCCAGTTAACGGCATTCCACATCGAAAGCCCTCATCCCGTTACGACCATGCGCGTCCTCGTCAGCGATAGCCTTTCTCCCCAGGGGGTCGAGATTCTCAAACACGCCGGACTGAACGTGGACGTGAAGACCAAGCTCACTCCCGATCAGTTGCTCGCGGAAATCGGCCACTACGAGGGACTGGTGGTTCGGAGCGCGACAAAAGTCACCGCCAAGGTGCTGGACGCGGGGGTCAAGCTCAAAGTCGTCGGCCGCGCGGGATCAGGTCTCGACAACGTGGACCTCGAGGCCGCGACCAAACGCGGGATTGTGGTGATGAACACCCCCGGGGGGAATACCGTCACCACCGCCGAACACGCGGTCGCCATGTTGTGCGCGTTGGCGCGGCAAATCCCACAGGCCACGGCCTCCACCAAAGGCGGGAAGTGGGAGAAGTCCAAGTTCATGGGGGTGGAGCTGTATCAAAAGGTGCTCGGGGTGGTCGGTTTGGGACAGATCGGAAGCCATGTCGCCAAGCTCGGGCAGGGTCTGATGATGAAAGTGATGGCGTATGACCCATACCTCTCCGAAGAGCGTGCCCGTCAAATGGGGGTGGAGCAGGCCACCGTCGAGCACTTGTTCCGAACCGCGGACTTCATCACCCTCCATACCCCGCTGACACCGGAGACGACGAACTTGATCCGGACCGAGACCATCGCGATGATGAAAGACGGGGTGCGGATCGTGAACTGCGCCCGCGGGGGGATCGTCAACGAATCGGATCTCTATCAGGCGTTGGTCAGCAAGAAGGTCGGGGGCGCGGCCCTGGACGTCTTCGCAAAAGAGCCCGTTGATCCGGCGAACCCGCTTCTGACGCTGGAAAATTTTATTTGTACCCCGCACCTCGGCGCGTCGACCACCGAGGCGCAGGAAAACGTCGCGGTGGCGGTTGCGGAACAGATCGTGGATTTGCTGGTCAAAGGGGTCGTGCGGAACGCGGCGAACATTCCCTCGGTCCCCGCGGACTTGCTCCCCCAGATCCAGCCCTACCTGGCACTCGGCGAAAAGCTCGGGGCGTTCGAAGCACAACGGCTCGACGGCGGCATTCGACGGGTCACGGTCGAATACCACGGCGAGGTGTCGAATGTCCCCACCGCTCCGATCACGGTGGCGATTCTCAAAGGGCTCCTCAACCCGATTTTGGAAGCGAGTGTGAACTACGTCAACGCTCCGGTGATCGCAAAAGAGCGCGGAATCGAGTTGAACGAAATCAAACGGAGCGACGCCGGCGACTTTTCGAGCCTGGTGGTCGTGGAACTGCAGGTGGGCGACCGAACCTCCCGGATCGCAGGGACCTTGTTTCACCGACGCGAACCGCGCATCGTGAGCATTGACGACTTTTCGGTCGAGGTGGTGCCAGAGGGGGCGATGCTCGCCGTATCGAACTCCGATCGACCCGGCGTTATCGGCACCATCGGCACCTTTCTCGGGCAGCACCAGGTCAATATCTCGCGCATGCAACTCTCGCGTGAGCGACCCGGCGGGCGGGCAATTTCAGTGATCGGGATCGACTCCCCCGTCTCCGCCACCACGCTCCAAGAACTTCGCCAGTTACCGGGCATTCTGTCCGCCAAGCAGATCAGGCTGTGATCTGATCTGACGAGAAGGGGCCATCTGCGGCGTTGTCGCTCTTTCGGTTCCACGGCCGCCTCACCGTCTCGGCGGCGCTCGTGGCTTGGCGCCACTTCTTCGTGGCGCCACTCGCCTCACGTAACGACCCGGTGCGCTGCGGCTCCGCCTGGCATCTGATTCCTTCTCGCCGGCCAGATCGGCTCACGATGATTCGGTTATGACCCGCTCCAAACCCACGGAACGCTCGCTCCTTCCAAAAGGGATGGCCACGCTGTTGCCTGCCGCCGCCGCCGTGCGACAGGGCCTGGAGCGTACGGCATTGGACGTCTTTAAGAGCTGGGGCTACGAAGAAATCATCACGCCCCTGTTCGAGTACTTGGACGTTATCACCCCGGGGCTCGGTCCCGGATTGGTCGAAAAAGTGTACACGGTGGCTGACCGCAGCACGGGGCGTGTGATGGTCCTCCGTCCCGACGTCACGCCCCAGATCGCCCGCATGGCGGCCACCGTCCTACGCGACACTGCGCGGCCCTTGCGTTTGTGTTACGGAACCAACGTGTTTCGCTACGAGGACGAACACGCGGGGCATGAGCGAGAGATTTTTCAGCTCGGCGCCGAGCTGATCGGTCCGTCGGCTCCGTCCGCCGACGCGGAGATGTTGGCCCTTGCGGTTGACGTGCTCGACCGGTTCGGTCTCGCGAGCGCGACGGTCGCGGTGGGGCACGTGGGGTTTTTCCGCGGCTGGCTGGCGGAGGCGGATGCGTCGCCGGATCTGGCGCCGCAACTGGAGGATGCCGTTGCAAAGAAGGAGCGGAGTCTGGTCATCGACCTCCTGACGCACGGCGGCCACACGCGCGCCGCGGCCGCCCGGTTGGCGGGCCTCCTCGATCTCATGGGTCCTGAATCCGTACTGGCGCGGGCGACGTCGGTGGTGGACAACCCGTCGGCGCGGGACGCGGTGGCGTCGCTGCGCGAGACCGCCCGCCAGGCGAGAGACTACGGCATTACGAAGTCGCTGGTGTTCGATCTCGCCGAGATCCGTAACAGGGAATATTACTCCGGGCTCATCTTCGAGCTGTTCGCCGATGGCGTCGGGTACGAAGTCGGACGCGGAGGTCGCTACGATGATTTGATTGGGCGATACGGCGCTCCGGAGCCCTCCACCGGGTTCGCGATCCACCTGGAGCGGCTTCAGCAGGGACTCGATCGCACCCGCGCGCGAGCGCCGGTCGCGTCGGTTCAGGCGTTGGTCGTGGCGGAGCGCGGTTCGGGCCCGGCCATTAGGTTGGCCCGTGAACTGCGCGGAGCGGGTCTTCCCGTGGCGATGTGGAACGAGGACGGTCGCGGGCCGGTCGAGTATGCACGGGAGCTGGGAATCCCCTGGGTCGTGGCTCCGGGTCCGGTGAGACGCCGCGTGACGTTGACCTCGATGCGGTCCGGTCGATCCAGACGGCTGTCGGTCGGGGCGTGCGTAGCTCTGCTCAGACGAGGGCGTCGGTCTCAGGGACGGGCGACATGACGCACGGCATCGGCCGGCGTTCACACGGGTAACCTGCATGGATCAAATCGCGTTAGCTGACCGGATTCCACCCCAACACGTCGAGGCCGAGGAGTTCGTGCTCGGCGCGATCCTGCTCGATAACCAGGCGCTTAATAAGGTCCTGGAAGTTCTCTCGCCCAACGCGTGGTATCGAGAAGCCCACCGCAAGATTTTCCAGGCGATGATTGATCTGTCGGAAACGAACGAAGCCATCGACCAGATCACGGTCTGCGAGCAACTGCGGCGTCGGAACGAACTGGAACAGATCGGCGGAGCGGCCTATCTGGCGCAACTGGTGGCGCAGGTCCCCACCGCGGCCAACGTTCGGCACCACGCCAAAATCGTTCAGGACAAATCGCTGCTCCGTAACCTGATCACCGTGGCCACCGACATCGTCGCGTCCGGGTACCAGGACGTGGAAAAAGTGGACGACTTGATCGATCAGGCGGAACGAAAGATTTTCGAGTTGGCGGAACGTCGCATGCGGCAGTCGTTCATTCCGGTGCGGCAGATCGTCAAGGGCACGTTCGAGATGATCGAACGACTCTATGAGCGAAAAGAACTGGTGACCGGCGTACCGACCGGTTTTTCGGATCTCGACAAGATGACGGCCGGTCTACAGCCGTCAGACCTCATCATTCTGGCCGGACGCCCTTCCATGGGGAAAACGGCTCTGGCGCTGAACATGGCCCAGCACGCGGCGACCAAGTGCAACGAAACCGTGGCGATTTTCAGCCTGGAGATGTCCAAAGAGCAACTGGTGCTACGGATGTTGTGCTCGGAGGCCCGGGTTGACGCCCATAAATTGCGATCCGGCTTTCTTGCCCGGGAGGACTGGCGCAAGTTGACGGATGCGGCGAGCCGGCTGTCCGAAGCAAAGATCTTCATCGATGATACGCCGGGGATGACCGTGCTGGAGATGCGCGCAAAGGCCCGACGATTGAAGGCAGAACACCGTCTGGCGCTCGTGATCGTCGACTATCTCCAACTCATGAGAGGCCGGGGCGACGCCGACAACCGAGAACAGGAAATCTCGGATATCTCGCGCTCGTTGAAGGGGTTGGCGAAAGAACTCAACGTCCCCGTCATTGCGCTTTCTCAATTGTCCAGAGCGGTCGAAACCCGCGGAGGAGACAAGAAACCGCAGCTGTCCGATCTCCGCGAGTCTGGCGCCATCGAGCAAGACGCGGATGTCGTCATGTTCGTGTTTCGTGAGGAGGTGTATCGGCAGGACGAGAACAATCGAGGGGTTGCCGAGATTTTGGTGCGGAAACAGAGAAACGGCCCCACCGGGGAGGTCGCCCTGACCTTCTTGGATCGATACACGCGCTTTGAAGATGCCAGCGATCGGCGAGCAGACAACCCGCTTTGAGGCGCCGCGGCGGTTTTCTTGACACCTTTTTGAAACGGGCCATATAATCGAATCAAGCTTGGGAGGAAGACAATGTTCGGTCTGGGTATGCCCGAACTGCTGGTGATATTAGTGGTGGTCTTGCTGCTGTTCGGCGCCAGCCGCCTTCCGGAAATCGGGAGCGGGTTGGGGAAGGCGATCCGTGGCTTCAAGAAGGGCGTTCACGAGCCTACAGAGATCAACACCTCTTCAAAGCCCGACTCCTCCGATCAAAGCGGGAAAACGAGTGCCTGAACGCGGTTCTTGGCGGTTTGGGTCTTCCGCAGTCATCGTCCTGTTCTTGACGGCCGCCGGGTGCGCCGCGGTGCCGGCGAGCGCGCCGTCAAGCTCCACGGCAACGCCCGCTCCACTCCTTCGCGGTCAATTTCGCGTCCAACCACTCCCCGGCCCCACGCGCGTGGCTTCCGCCGCAGCCTACGCGCACTTTATCCGCGGCTATCTCCACGAACTGAAAAACGAAGACAGTCAAGCGCTCGCTGACTACGAGGACGCGCTGCGCATCGACCCCGACTCAGTCACGCTGCATCATCGTGCTGCGGCGTTGTCGTTCCGACAGGGACGATATGAGGTCGGCGTGGCACACGCAGAGGAAGCCCTGCGACGCGATCCCGATCATCTGGAGTCACTGCTGTTGCTGGCGCGATGGTACGCCGCGAGCGGCACGGAATTTGACCGCGCGGTGGAACTCTTTGAACGGGCAGCCTCCCTGGAGCCCGATAATCTGGAGCCGTATCTGAATTTGGGCCTGCTGTACGCAAAGGTGGGACGATATAGCGATGCCGAGCGCACGCTCCAGCGGGCGCTGGACATCGACCCGACTGCGCCCTCGGCTCATCTGTACCTCGGGAAAGTCGCCGTCGCGCAAAAGCACTGGAAAGAGGCGGAGACGCACTTTGAACGCACGATTGAATCCGCCCCGTTTTCAGAGGCCGGGTACATCTCGCTGGGTGATCTCTACGTCCAACAAGGTGATCGGGCGCGCGCCGTTGAGGTCTACAAGCGGTTAATCGACCGAGTCGATCTGCGCGACTCGGAGGCGGTGGGGCGACTCATTCACCTGTATCTCGAAGACCGAACGTTCGATCAAGCGATCGCGCTCTTGGATGACCTCATCGCGGCTGATCCACAGAACGCGGATGCGTATTTATTGAAGGGTCGCATCTTGGGGGAGATGGGCAAGCCGGACGACGCGGTGAAAGCGTTGGAGCAGGTGGTGACGATCCGCCCCCAGGATACCGCGGCCATTTACTTCCTGGGCCGTCTGTACGACGAGCAGAAGCAGAGTGACCTGGCGATCGCCCAGTTTGAAAAGATCGTGGCGCTGGACGTGGACGTGGTCGAGGCGTACCTTCAGCTCGGCATCCTGTACTCACGGGCCAAACGGTTCGATGACGCTCAGACCGTTCTCGAGAAAGCCAAAGCCAAAGAGCCTGAACGGGCGGAAGTCTACCTCGTCCTGGGATTCGTGTACTCCCAACAGGAGGCGTACGATCGTGCCGCGGCGGTATTCGAGGAAGGCGTGGCCCTGCAACCCGAAAATGCCACGCTCCACTTCAACCTGGGGTTGGCCTACGACAAATTGACGCGGTTCGACCAGTTCGTCAAGGAGGTGGAGGAAGCCATTCGGCTCGATCCCAAGTACGCAGAGGCCATGAACTACCTCGGTTACACCTATGCCGAGAAAGATATGAAACTGACCGAGGCGATGGACCTCATCAAACGCGCGCTCGCGATTAAACCGGACGACGGCGCCTACGTGGACAGCCTCGGATGGACGCATTTCAAGCTGGGGCAGTGGGACGACGCGGTTCGGGAGCTGGAGCGGGCGGTCTCGCTGCTACCCGATGATGCGGTGATCCATGAACACCTGGGCGAGGCCTACCTGAAGAAAAGTCGACGCGACGAGGCGCGCGAGGCGTGGCTGCGTGCCCTCGAACTGGATCCCACCAATGCCAAACTGATCGAGCGGTTCAAAACAACCGGGTTCGGAGACCCTGAATCCGAGGAACGGTTTCAGCGGGCCAAGTCCAAGAAAGACGCGCAGGAACCAGCGGCGGACAACCAGGGGTCTGCTGGACCCCAGTCCCGGAACGCCAAGTCTGGTACGTAGCACCCCAAAGCAAGGGGATTGGCTCACTCTAGAATCGTGCGCTACCGGGTCAAGGGGCAAAATTTGTCAGCCCATGAACAATCAGTTGGCATCCGGAACGTCCGTTCATGGACACCGCGCCGTACAGGAAACTTGACGGCCTTGTTTTTCATGGCAAACTGGACCGCGCAGGCCGAGGCATGGATCATGCTACAAGGTCTAGGCGAAGCTGGCGGACGGGTCGCTGGCCAATATTCACCAGGGGAGGAACAAACATGTTCAAGGCAATGCACCAGCTCAGAGAAAAAGTGAGCAGAGGCGAACGGGGTTTCACCCTGGTCGAGTTGCTCATCGTGGTCGCGATCATCGGCATTCTTGCCGCGATCGCGATCCCGCAGTTCGCCGCGTATCGGATTCGGAGTTACAACGCCAGCGCCAGTTCTGATTGCCGCAATATGCGGACAGCCGAAGAGTCCCTGTTTGCGGATAACCAGTTCTATGGAGTAAGCGTCGCGCTTCCGGGAACAACCTTGGCGGCCGCGGCTGGGAGTGTGGGGGGAGCTGGCGCATTAGTGCTGGGACCTGCGAGTCCGGCGACTGCCGCGGCAGCGGGCTCCTTGTTGACCGGAACCAACCCGGTGACGGCTGCCATTGGCGCCATCGGCATCTCGGCCTCGAACGGGAGCAATATGCAGGTCAACACCACGGTCGGCAATGCAAGCTATCTTGGAGTCTGTCGGCATGAGTTGGGTGATACCGCGTATGGGGGAGACAGCGACTCAACGGCGTTCTACTTTGTGAGGAACGCGACGTGGGCGAATACCCTCAACGCGCTCTCTGCAACCGTTCCTCCAGTGACTGCAGCCGCCGATGATTTCAATGGGGCTGCGGGCGGCGGTGCTCCTACCGCGAACTGGACCGTGCAGTAAGGTATAAGATTACGGTGTAGGTATGATTCTAGGAAAGGGCCGGGTTACCCGGCCCTTCTCCTTTTTTGCCTGCATTCAGCGAAGACGATACTTTGTCACCTTCTATAGCAGGTTTTGGATGTGGGAGAGGGGCTGAGGGAAAATCACCTGGGTTATTAAGGTAGTCCAGCACCGATTATTCTGGTATGGATTGTGTATCGTACTCAAGCAAGACAGTGGCATCTTGGATTTGAAGATCTTGCGGAGGCAAAGTCATGTATAACTCGTGGTACAAGTCAACGGCTAAGACGAGCGATGGCGAGCGGGGTTTTACGCTGGTTGAGTTGCTCATCGTGGTCGCGATCATCGGCATTCTTGCCGCGATCGCGATCCCGCAGTTCGCTGCATACCGGATTCGAAGTTACAATGCCAGTGCCGGTTCTGATTGCCGTAATATGCGGACAGCCGAAGAGACGATCTTCGCTGACAATCAATATTACGGCGTGAGCGTGGCGCTTCCGGGGACAACCTTGGCGGCTGCGCCTGGGAGTGCGGGTGGGGCTGGGGGGGTAGTGTTGGGACCGGCAAGTCCAGCGTCCGCCGCGGCGGCAGGTTCCTTGTTGACCGGGACCCACCCGGTGACGGGCGCCATCGGGGCTATCGGCGTTTCAGCCTCGAACGGGAGCAATATGCAGGTCAACACCACGGCGGGCAATGGAAGCTATCTCGGCGTCTGTCGGCACGAGTTGGGCGATACCGCGTATGGAGGAGACAGCGACTCATCGGCGATTTACTTTGTGAGAAACGCGGCTTGGCCGGGTACCCTCAACGCGCTCTCCGCGACAATCCCCGCAGCGACTAATGCCGTCGACGACTTTAATGGGGCTGCGGGCGGCGGGGCTCCTACCGCGAATTGGACCGTGCAGTAGGCATAAAACCGTACGTCCTATGGCGGCGGGCGGTCACTCGGCGTATCGGTTTGTCATGCTCGAAGGAGTAGTCAATTAGCATGAAGCGGCTAGCCTGGCATGAAGGCGGTGCAGCGCTGAGTCTGGCGCTTGTTTATTTTGGCGAATTCTTTAAGTAAGAACGTCTCATTCGTTGACCGTTGAGTGAGCGGCTGGTTATAGTTTGCCGGGTGGTGCGGCCAGGCAACAGCGATGGTGGAGAGTATCGTTTTTGACAGCGTGACTAAGGTCTCCGGAGGCTCGCGGTCGCCGCGGACTGCCGTCGATCGCCTCAGTCTGTCCATCCCGCAGGGCGACACCTTCGGCTTCCTCGGGCCCAATGGCGCGGGCAAGAGCCCGACTATCAAGATCCTCCTCAACGTGATTTTCCCAACCTCAGGTCAGGCCTTGCTCTTGCGACGAGAAAAGCGACGAGAAAAGGCTACTTTTTTAGCCTGACCAGGTTGAGAGGCCGGGGCATCGCGTATCGCCCCGGCCTCTTGCTTTGCGGGTACCCCATGGGCCGTTGGCGTGTTCCAGCTCTTGGTCCAGTTGACCATGTGTCGGTGGCTGCTAAGTCTACGCGGTAGACGGTATCGAGAGAACGGCGGTGGACAGTTTCGCGATTGCCCTCCACGAAGTAACCAAGGTGTACGGCGGCTCCCGGGAAAAGAAAAGGGGACAGCTACTTTATCTAGCTGACCTAGGTTGAGCGGCCGGGGCGATGCGATGCCCCGGCCGCTTTCTATTTTGATTCACCGGCAATTCCGTGGCGTGGATCTGGGCGACGCGGACGTGCCGTTCTGGGAGCGGAGTCGCAGTACCAAATTGACACGTGTCACCGTGCCCTGTTAGGCTACGAACACATGTTTGGGAGAAGGGTAGAAGACGATGAGCCCAACGGTCTTCCGTTATAAGGGCTATCGCTTCTTCTTCTTCTCGCGTGAAGAGACGCGGATGCACGTGCGTGTTTACTCAGCCCGGATTCCGCAGTAGGCCCGCGATGAGGTAAGATGGCGCGGCTGATTCCCACGCATAATCCGGAGGATCGCATGCGCCACGCTCGCCCGGAGGCCTCACCGCTCTATCCGAAGGTGCGCTTTG